>JASJDX010000202.1 GCA_030064975.1 Pleurocapsa sp. MO_192.B19 | reverse complement strand
CTCAATGAGAAAAGCTAGAGCGCGTTTTCAGGCTGCTGGCGGCATGGTTTAAAGGAATGAGAAACTACACAGGTAGTTGATTATTTGATCCACTCTCGTAATTCATAATTCATCCTTTAAAAAAAAGGGCAGAATTTAATGTTTTTCTGCCCTTGTTTATCTGAATTGTTAAAGAGGAATTATAATTTTAAATTTTTAAGATTAAATTGAAGCAGCTAGATCCTCTTGAAGTTTAGTTAGTTCCAGTAAATACAATGTGGGGGAACTTGGTTTGTGCCTGGGTCATAGGAGTGGTTTTGCCTCTTTCTGTCCAGAAATTAATGACCTCTGTAGCTTGGTTGAGAATCTCAATGCTTTCTGCTTCTTCAATCCAATGCTTTGATTCTAGTTCGTCTTTAAGCTGTTGCCAGGCATCATTGCGAGGCCAGAAGTAATAAGCCGTTAGGGGACTTGTTCCTTTCCCTACTACTTGGTCTACTGCGACCGCTACGTTCTTATCTAACCACAGAACTTTTAATATAAATCTTGATTGTGTTTGTAATTCTGACTCCAATTAAGCCTCCAATAATTATATTTAGCGAATATTTAACATAGTTAACCAAGATAATTATACTAGATGACGACAATGAATCAAGACCAATTAACTGCAATAGTCATTTTTGATATTGACGGCGTAATTAGGGATGTAGGTAATTCCTATCGTAAGGCGATCGCCGATACCGTAGAAGAGTTTACTGGTGGTGCTTGGCGACCAACTATGGAAGACTTGGACAACCTTAAGTCGGAAGGAGTTTGGAATAATGATTGGGAAGCATCTCAAGAATTAACCTATCGTTATTTTGAATCTATCGATCGAACCCGTGAGCAAGTCTCGTTAGATTACGATCGCATTGTTGATTTTTTTCAGGAGCGTTATCGTGGCAAACATCCCGAACTTTTTGATGGTTATATTGCTGATGAGCCTTTACTCGTATCTTCTAGCTATTTTGAGCAGCTTGCTGCTAATAAAATTGAATATGGTTTTTTTAGTGGTGCAACTAGAGGTTCGGCTGAATTTGTCATTAAACACCGTCTCAAGCTAGAAGATCCTGTTTTAGTAGCGATGGAAGATGCACCAAGCAAACCAGATCCAACAGGAATGTTTGATGCTCTATCTCAATTAGAAACTACTCCTGGTAATGTTCCTGCATTCTATTTAGGGGATACGGTGGCAGATATGTATACAGTAGTCAAAGCAAAGGAACTAAAATCAGAGCGTAACTGGATTGGGGTAGGCATTCTTCCTCCTCACGTTCAAACCTCCGAAACCAGACAAGCAGATTATGCTCAAAAATTATTGTCAGCAGGTGCAGAGATTGTTTTAAGTAATGTAGAAAAGCTAGATCTACAATTAATTAACGAACTCATCCCTATTAGCTAGATTTTTGCTATTAAACCTTAGTTCGGGTTAAGACTATTCAGTTCAGGTTAATAAGGCATTATATTTTAAAATTTAGTTTTTTGGCGATCGCTTTTAGGCTCAAACTCTTTGCGTCGTAATCGTAATTGGATATCTTCTAGTAATTGACGATTTACCCCCATCAAGTCGGCAACTAAACCAAATAGCCATAGTTGTACGCCGATTAAAATTAAGATAGCAGCAAGAATAAGACTGGGAACGCGGGGTTTAGCAGGATTATCCCCAAGAATGCCCCAAAATAGTAATAACCAACGGCAACACAATAAAAAGCCCAAACTAAATGGTACACTCCCCAGCATCATGAAAAACTGGAGAGGGCGATAGGTCATAAATATCCGCACAATGGTGAGAATGGATTGTTGTATATAGGCGGAAATACTTTTGACTAATCTAGAAGGACGTAAATAACCATTAGTACGGATGGGGACAGAAGTAATTGCTAAACCTCTTTGACCAGCTTGGATAATAGTTTCTAGGGTATAAGTATATTCATTAAACACATTTAGTCTTAAAGCGGCTTCTCGACTTATTGCGCGAAAACCACTAGGCGCGTCGGGAATATCGGTTTTACTGGCGAGACGAACCACCAGACTACCTAGTTTTTGTAGGAATTTTTTAATGGGCGAAAAATGTTTAATTTCTTGAATTGGTCTAGCACCGATTACTATTTCTGCTCTACCTTCAAGAATAGGTGCAATTAGTTTGGGGATATCCGCCGCACAATATTGATTATCGGCATCGGTATTGACAATAATATCTGCGCCAGCCTTGAGAGAAGCTTCTATTCCTGCCATAAATCCTTTTGCCAACC
Source organism: Pleurocapsa sp. MO_192.B19 (assembly GCA_030064975.1). GTDB lineage: Bacteria > Cyanobacteriota > Cyanobacteriia > Cyanobacteriales > Xenococcaceae > Waterburya. The sequence goes on along the minus strand of JASJDX010000202.1, from coordinate 9,715 downwards.
CTTGATTACATTGAAAATCAACAATATGATCTACACCACTAGCTTGAGCAACTTCCAGGGTGCGATCGCGACTACCATCATTAATAATTAACCACTCCACTTCGTCTATACCAGCCAGCTGACGGGGCAGTTCAGACAAAGTTAACCCTAAAGTGGCTTCTTCGTTGTAACAAGGAATTTGAATAATCAGCTTCATTATGTTCTTATTTCAAACAGAAACCGTAAATTATCTAGTTATATAAGATATTAGCCATTAGCTATTAGCTATTAGCTTTTTGTGTAGCTTATTTGCCCATTCTTTTAATTGTCCAGAAAGGAAAAGTCTGACTGGGATTAATTGCTACGCCGTTAATGTCATTTTGAGCAAAAGCATAGTCTTTGGTTTGCCAGAGGGGGATATAAGGGACATCTTGGGCTAGTAGTTCTTGTAACTCGATAAAGATAGCTTGGCGTTCAATCAGATCTTGTTCTTGTCGAGATTGCTCAATTAATTCATTGGCGCGATCGCTATAATAAAAAGAACCTCTACTTTGGGCTGCACCTTCTTCACAACCCGCATTGAGCGAACCTTTACCGCAGCTAAGAAATGGCTGAAGATAATTATCTGGATCGAGAAAGTCAGGATACCAATCAACCAAAGCTGTAGGATATACTCCCTGACTCAGGTTGCCAAAAAAGGAAGCCGATTCAACACTATTGGGCATAAACTGAATCATACCGCCTAGTTCTTGTTCTGCATAAGCTTTGATTGTGTCGGCAACAATACCACGGGTAATTGAGCCAGAAGGATGCCAAATTTCGACGATAGCAGGATTCTCGGCCGAATAACCAGCTTTAGTGAGTAATTCCTTGGCTTTAGCTGTATTAGCATCACCGTAAAGCTTTTCAAAGGTAGATTGATAGGTGTCAAAAGCGGTAGGAATCAGACTGTAGAGTGGTTCGGCTTGTCCTTTTAATACTCTTTCATTAATTAAAGCACGATTAATAATTGAAGCGATCGCTTGGCGAACTTCTAGCTGATTAAAGGGTTCTTGCTGTAGATTTAAGACGAGATAATTAACTACCGTACCCGATCCTTCAATCACTTGCCATTTATTCGCTGCACTATTAATTAAAGTCTCAATTTGTTGCGGATCGAGAGACTGATAAGCCACATCTATCGCGCCAGTCTTGAAACTATTAAATAAATTAGCTGAGTTTCCTGCATAAACCTGAATATTTATTCCTTCGTTAGCTGGTTTATCTCCCCAGTAGTTCTCGTTAATATTTAAACTGATTGAATCACTCTTAAACTGAGCTAGCTTATATTTTCCAGTACTTACCAGTTTATTAGGATTAAACTCTCCTGCGCCAATTTTATAAGCCTGAGGCGATACTGCACAAGCACCAGGAAAAGCTAATAAGGCAGGAAAAGCAGCAAAAGGTTGTTTTAAACTAATTTTCAGTTCATATTCCCCCGTTGCTTCAACTTTGTCGATCACATCTCCTAGCAAGAAAGCAGGTTTCCCCCCATTCTCAATAAAGCGTTGTAGAGAAAATACCATCGCTTCGGCATTAAAAGCAGTACCATCATGAAAGGTAACTCCCTGACGAAGAGGAATGGTATAGTTTAGACCATCTTCACTTATTTCTGGCATTTCTGTTGCCAATAATGGTTTAATCTCTGTTGTGCCTACTTCGTAGGTATAAAGACTTTCCCCGACGTTATAGATAATATTTAATCCTGCTAATTCGTAATTATCTGCTGGATCGAGGGTGCGGGGTTTTAGGGTTGTTCCTACAGAAATCTGATTACTGTTAGCAGTATTGTTACCATTCTGCTGGGTTTGATTGCCATTACATCCCACCGTCAAAGTAAAACAAATTGAAAATAAGATGAGGTATTTGCTGATTTTGCGTAGTTGTTGCCACAAATGTTGCCACAAATAAAGAAATCGGTTGCTGCTCATTACCAAGTACGATGGTTCAAAAGTCTATCTCGCATGATAAAGGGTAATTCATCAGATCGCTTTTTTGGGGATAAAACCTGTAAAACTTAACCTAAGTATTGGAAAACTTTAATAGTAAAGTTAATCAATTTTTTTATAGAACCCATTTGGTAACTTTATAAAAAAGAATATCAATTCGTTTTTCGTAGTGTAAATCGATGTTGATGTTCTTCAGAGAATCATTTAAAACTTTATATTTTTTAGAATAGGACAAATAAACAGTAAAAGACAAGAAGACGAAAAAACATGGAAAAAGGTAATCGTGCTCAAGCTTTGACCGAACGGGCGCAGCGCAAACTTCAAGAAGTAAATCTCGATTTTGGTAGTCAATTTGCTAGTTATTATCGTCGTCGCATTAATGTATTGTGTAAAGAAATTTTCCAAAGCCTTGAACAAAATGATGAACTTAGCTTAGATAAAGCAGAAGCTGACTTACAAGATAATCTGTTTGAACTAGACCGTGAAGTTAGGCTGCAATACGACGATGAAGAAGGCAACAACTTCATAATAATAGATCACAAATAAGTTCTATAAGGCTGATATCTGTAATATTTAGGTCGAGAATCTAACCTAATATGTAGCCAAGGCACTCCTGCACCTGCGGTATTTAACCAAATTGGTATATCATTGATATTCTCTTGCATCACTTCCCCCACTTCTTGCCATAAATTATGCTTTTGAACTTCTGGTGCGTGTCGAATAAAGCTAGCTAAATGACCATAGGATGATTTTGCTCCTTGTTGAGAGGGAACAATCAAAAGTGCATCATTACCAAGATTAGGAAAAGTGATTATATTTTCTGAAGAATTGGCTAGATAATTAGTAAAAGCAGTAGAGTTAGGATTTTTATTTAGTAAGGGATTGTCTAACACTACAAATTCAAATATTCTATTTAAAGTCTTGTTAGTTATAGGGGGAGTTTCCCAACCATAAGCAGAAAATGGGATATTAGTTAATAACAAAATAAAAAATGAGCGAAAATCGAGATCCCTTTGCCATAAATTAATCACTTCACTGTATCTAAGATAACTATCACTGGCGATTATTCTAATTTGTTGGACTTGATTATTGATAACTTTAATTTGGGGATTAAACATCAATTGATATTTTCCTATGATTCTAATTTGGCTAATTTAATTAGTAAAAAATATGACGCATATTTTACCAGAAATAAATTATCGAGAATTACTACTTTGGATATTTCGCCGCAGAAAACGTCTCAAAGTTACAGGTAAATCAATGCTGCCTTTATTGCAGCCAGGAACAGAAATATTAATTAATCCTCATGCTTATCAAAAAAAAGTGCCTAAAGTTGGCGATATTATTGTCACAATTCATCCTGATCGTCCAGAATTAATTATTGTTAAAAGAATTACAGATATTAATCAAGATGGAAGTTATTTTTTAACAGGAGATAACCTGACAGAAAGTACCGATAGCCGTCATTGGGGAACAATAAAATTTGAAGCTATTATCGGTAAAGTTACTAGTATCTTTGGCTGAAGAATCTGTTGATAAAATTAAGGCGATCACTTATTATCAGTGCATATCAATAATGCTAGTAATTATTATTTTTACAAGCTCATAATTGCTTTTGATAACACTAAGTCAGATTAAAAATCATTTCATTGCTAGGAATAAAACCAAGATTTTCGTACACTTGTTTACCCAAAGGTGAAGCATGAAGCAAAGCTTTAGTACAATTCAAAGTTTTCAGATAATTAATAGCTGTGTTAGTTAACTTTGTGGCAATTCCCCGACGACGATATTCTGACTCTACATAAATGTTCCAGATATAGCCATACTTACGATGCTCCTGCTTAAAAGGGGAAGGGTATAATCCAGCAAAAAGCTGACAACTTGCTGAACCTACTATCTCATTGTCTACTTGGGCTATAAAAGCTTGGAACTTTTGTTCTTTACGTGCTTGTTGAATAAAATCTAAAGTTACTTCTAACCAGTAATCATCTATAACATCCTCTGAGACATTATTATCTAACCAAAGTCGGTAAAAATGTTCGGCGATAACATTATCCATTGTGGGTAAGGCTTGGACAATAATAGCCTGAGAGCTAGACATTTGGGCGTACTTAAAGAGTTAAAAGCTAAATAAACACTGATCATCTTATTTTGAATTAGTATGTCAAACAAGGAAGTGCTTAATAAATTTTGATAGTTATCTGGTTATTTTCTAACGATTATGTCATCTATGTTATCAATATCATTACTCAGCTATAGTCTGATTGCTGTGGTCTCAATTGTCTTTGGTTTAATCTATTTAATTCGTCCTCAATTTATGCCTTATCATGGCGTAGCGTTAGCCAAATCATGGTCAGAAGTTGAACCTAATATACAGACTTTAATTTTGGCATTGATGAGAGTATCTGGTGGAGGATTTGTAGCCACAGGAATTACCATTATCATACTGCTGGCTATTCCTTTTCAAGCTGAAGAACAATGGGCAATTTATGCTATTCCTTTAATTAGTCTTTGTAATTCTTTAGGCTCTTTTTATGCTACGTCATTAGTAAAAACTAGAACTCCTGCTAATCCCCCTGTAAAACTTAGTTTAATTGCTATATTTTTGACTATTATCGGATTTATTTTTTCGGTTATCTAAATTAGATTAGATTAGCTAATACAACCATATATTGATTGGAATTGCTACTGTGGTTAATGACCTGGCTTATTTTTTCCAGGGTAATTTTGTACCCATCTCTGTTGCTGCGGAAAAAATTAAATAGAGAATCAGCAAGCCTACTCCTGCCAAAAAGGGAATTAAATCGTGATCCATGCCTAAATAAATTAATTGAAATTAATTGAAAACACTGCTGTAATTTTACTTTACTGTTTTTCTCTTCGACAATAATTACATTTTCTATAAAAATAGCAATCGTTGGTAAGCTCCAAGCTAGCCTAGAATATATAGCTAACGAGGGAACGGCTCAAAATGGCGATCGCAACTATTAATCCTGCAACAGGAGAAACCCTAAAAACTTTTACTCCTCTTACTGATACTGAAATAGAAACCAAACTATCTCTGGCGCAATCAGCCTTTGAAAAGTACCGCCAAACCACTTTTACTCAACGCAGCGAGTGGTTAAACCAAGCGGCAGATATCTTAGAACAAGATAAACTCAAGTTTGCTCAGATTATGACGACGGAAATGGGTAAAACTCTGCAAAGTGCGATCGCCGAAGCCGAAAAATGTGCTAAAGTTTGTCGTTTTTATGCAGAAAAAGCCCCTGAATTCCTAGCAGATGTCTCCATCGCTAGCGATGCTAGTAATAGCTATGTGGCTTATCAGCCTTTGGGAGTAATCTTGGCAGTAATGCCCTGGAACTTTCCTTTCTGGCAGGTATTCCGCTTTGCTGCTCCTGCACTAATGGCAGGGAATGTAGGTATCCTCAAACACGCTTCTAATGTACCTCAGTGTGCCTTGGCGATCGAAGAAATTATTACCCAAGCTGGTTTTCCTTCAAGAGTATTCCAAACTCTCTTAATCGGTGCAAGTCAAGTTAAATCAATTATTGAAGATGACCGAGTTAAGGCGGCTACCCTGACAGGGAGTGAACCTGCGGGGGCAGCCTTAGCATCTGCTGCGGGACAACAAATTAAAAAAGTAGTCTTAGAGCTAGGCGGTAGCGATCCTTTTATTGTGTTAGAAAGTGCTGATATCAACGAGGCAGTCACTACAGGAGTTAAAGCCAGAATGCTCAATAACGGGCAGTCTTGTATTGCAGCAAAACGTTTTATTGTTGCAGATAGTATTGCCGAGCAGTTTGAGTCTCAATTAGTTGCTCAGTTTAAAGCTTTGACTATCGGCGATCCGATGGAGAAAGAAACAGATATTGGCCCTTTAGCAACATCTACTATTCGCTCAGAATTAGACCAACAAGTACAAGCAGCAGTTAAGCAAGGAGCGAAGGTTTTATTAGGGGGTGAGCCGATTACAGATAGTCCTGGTAACTTCTATCCACCAACTATTTTGACTGCTATTCCTACCGATTCTGCTACTGCTAAAGAAGAATTTTTTGGTCCTGTTGCCTTATTATTTCGCGTCAAAGACATTGACGAAGCGATCGCTCTGGCTAATAATATTCCTTTTGGTTTAGGAGCGAGTGCCTGGACAAATGACTCCACACAGAGCGATCGCTTGATTACCGAAATTGAAGCAGGAGCAGTTTTTATTAATGGCATGGTGAAATCCGATCCTCGTCTGCCTTTTGGTGGAATCAAGCGTTCAGGCTATGGCAGAGAATTGAGCAGCGAGGGGATTCATGAATTTGTCAATATTAAGACTGTTTGGATTAAATGAGTTTTTCTTAACAAAAATTAATTAAAAAGTGATTTTAATAGTTACCAAATAGCAGTTTTAATTAATTTTTGTTAAGTATAATTGCAGTTTCTTTAATTTTCTGGCTTGATAAGAATAGTCAGAGATTATCTCGATTGGCGAGAGCTGTGCCGTAGGCATCCCGCTTGACGGGACTCCGCCGTGAAAGCGATGAGACCCACAGCCTCCGGAGGAGGCAAAGTAAAGCGCGAAGCTGTGAGCAGCCAGCAGAGCTGGCAAGTCGTCGAAGATGACGATCTGGGGGATTCTCGCCCTGCGGCGCAACGCGCCGTTCGCCGTCAGGCGCAAACCCAGTTCCGCAGAGCCGAAGGCTCAAAGCGTCGCTAGAACGGCGCATACGCGCCATCGTCATGCTTCGCATGACTTTGAGGCGATAGCCTCTGTACTTGGGCACATACGCCCTGCACGGGGGGTCCCCCCGCAACGGGCTGGCTTGGGAATGCTCGTTAAGACACGACGAAGCCTGCTCTGACCGTTGGTCAATAATTTTTTTACATCGTGTTTTTCTAACTCCTACTACCGAAATGGAGTTAAAGATAAGCAATTTTGATCGAAGTCTCCAAATAACAATGTGACTACTGTTAAGCTTCGGCTACGATAGCGTATCACCAAATTTATTGTGAGTTACTTACTTTTTTAAAGAGAGACTATCAATAGTTATTATCTTCATTAGTACCGATCACTTACTGTCACTTATAGGAGTCAATTTAAGCTATGCAATTGCTCAAAAAAATATTCAATTCTGACAAAAAATATTATTTAGAATTGAATGAAGCACAAGATTCTCAGCCAGTTCAAGAAGCAGTAGAAACTGCAAACAAAGTAACAGATGCAGCGCAAGAAAAACTACAGTCTGCTAAAACAACAGGAACCAAACCAGCTAAACAAGAAGTTACTACTACAGCTAAAGCCCAAAAGAACGGGAAAAAAGCTCAGCCCAAACCTGCAACTTCTTCCATAAATTCTGGTACATCTTCTTACGAACAGCCATTTTGGGTTGCTGCTATGTACAACAATAATAATAATAGTAGTAGCAATAAAAGTAATGGTAGTAGAGCAGAACAGACTTTTGCTACAGACAACTTAATGCCCACGATTACAAATTCTCGTCGTCGTCCAGGTCCTAGCTTAAACAAATTTAAAGAGATGGCTAGTAAAGCTAAAACCCCCAGAGGTTAGGTAATCTTTGACTGTTGGTCAAGTTTCATTAAAAACATAAAAAACAGTTTTTAAAGAACTCAGATTTATAGATGGAAGAATTATCTTCATAAAGGTATCCTTCCGTCTTTATTTTTTTAGTTTGTAATTTCTCAGCGAAAATCTAGATGGAATAGATGTAAAAATTGTGGTCTGGGTAAAGTAAAGCAATTCCAGATTTGCTCCTAACTTTGTCCCCCTTTCAGATAAGATGAAAGTTGCCACTTTAAATTTAAGTCAGCGTTTGATGAGGAAGCGAACCCGTAAAGTTTTCCTGAGCACATAGTTTATTGTGGTTAAAACGGGTTATATAAGTGAGAGAAAATTAATGAATCAAGAAATTTTTGAAAAGGTCAAAAGTATCGTAGTCGATCAACTAGAAGTAGAGCCAGATAGAGTTACTCCAGAAGCAAGCTTTGCTAACGATTTAGGTGCTGATTCCCTAGATACAGTGGAATTAGTTATGGCTTTGGAAGAAGAGTTCGATATTGAAATTCCTGATGAAGCAGCCGAACAAATAGATACAGTCGGCAAAGCAGTAGAACATATTAATGCCGAAACAGGAGCTGCTGCATAGTTTAATTCATTTCATAATTAAATTTATTCGGTTTGATGATGGCTGCTAAATAATAAGGCTGAACTAGTCGTTAGAGAACAAAAAATAATTTGAGACGATTAGCTTGATCCCCAGAGTAGGATAAATCACCGCCCTGCATACCAAGGTAATGAGATGTAGGGTAAAAAATGTCCAATGGCAGCCTCCAACAAATACTGACATATAAAAAGTGTTTAGAGAGCAAAGATGACAAATAGGCAAAATAAACGAGTCGTAATCACAGGCTTGGGTGCAATTACACCTATTGGCAATAATTTAGCAGAATATTGGTCTGGTCTATTGCAGGGACGCAATGGAGTAAGTTCAATAACTCTGTTTGATGCTTCAAAACACGCCTGTCAAATTGCTGCTGAAGTCAAAGATTTTGACCCTTATCAATATTTAGATAAAAAAGAAGCCAAACGCATGGAACGCTTTGCTCAATTTGGAGTATGTGCCAGTAAGCAAGCGCTCGCTGATTCCAATTTTGTGATTGACGATCTTAGTGCCGATCGAGTAGGAGTCTTGATTGGGACGGGGGTAGGAGGCTTAAAGGTCATGGAAGAGCAAAACGAAAATTTACTCACCAAAGGTCCAAGAAAAGTTAGTCCCTTTACTATTCCCATGATGATCGCCAATATGGCAGCAGGTTTGACAGCAATTCATACAGGAGCGAAAGGACCTAATTCCTGTACTGTAACTGCCTGTGCCGCTGGTTCTCATGCTATTGGAGATGCCTTTCGTCTAATTCAAGGAGGCTACGCCACAGCGATGATTTGTGGTGGTGCAGAAGCAGCAGTAACGCCCCTTTCTTTTGCTGGTTTTTGTTCAGCCAAAGCTCTTTCTACTCGTAATGATGACCCTACCCACGCTAGTAGACCCTTTGATCGCGATCGCGACGGGTTTGTGATGGGAGAAGGCTCTGGCATTCTATTTTTAGAAGAATTAGAATACGCTAAAGCTCGCGGGGCAAAAATATACGCCGAGATTGTGGGTTATGGGATGACCTGTGATGCTTACCACATGACTTCTCCTATCCCAGGGGGTCAGGGTGCAGCTAAAGCAATTGAATTAGCCTTGATCGATGCTAATCTAACCCCAGAGCAGGTAGATTATATTAATGCCCACGGGACAAGTACTTCTGCCAACGATTCCAACGAAACCAAAGCGATTAAAAAAGCTTTAGGGGAAAGAGCCAAACAAATCGTGATTAGTTCGACTAAATCGATGACTGGTCACTTACTCGGAGGCTCAGGAGGAATTGAAGCTGTGGCTACAGCAATGGCGATCGCCAATAACAAAGTTCCTCCCACAATCAATTTGGTCAACCCCGATCCTGAATGTGATCTAGACTACATACCAAATAGTAGTCGCGATCGCCAAGTCAATGTGGCTCTGTCTAACTCTTTCGGTTTTGGTGGTCATAATGTTACTCTAGCTTTTAAAAAATATAGCTAGTAGTCTATCAATTTTGAATTGAGGGGTTGAGATGAGACAAGGAGGACAAGGAAGACAAGGAGACAAGGAAGAAAATTTAATCATGCTATTCCTCAAAACAAAGTTGTCCGACTACTAGAT
>JASJDX010000201.1 GCA_030064975.1 Pleurocapsa sp. MO_192.B19 | reverse complement strand
GACACATCATTGATTAGTTCTAGCTTTTAGCTGCAGCCTGCTTCGCAGGCAAGCGTCGCACTTTCGCGACTTGGGCGCTTCACGCCCTGCGCTTTTAGCTCTTAGCTCTTAATTATCTGTCTTAACTAAAAAATAAACCGATATTATAGGTTGGTAAGCCACTGCGTTGCAGGATTTTTCTCCATTGTAGAAAGTAGTTCTAAACCCAATCACAACCAGCAAATTAAATATCTGACAGCTTAAACGAATACTTAGATTGACCTATTTAATTAGACTATTAGCCGATAAGTCAGTAAGAAACTGATTACGGTCAAACTGATAGCTATCACCTAAAAAATTAATAATTCTTGCTGTATCTTCTAGAGCATTTTGTAAACAAGTAGATGCCCCAGGAGAAGGGGTAATATTAAAAATTATTTTGTCGCCTATAATTTTAGCCTCTCCCATTTCTAAGGCTTGAGTGTTGAGGTTGACAATTTGTGGTCTTACCCCACCATACCCTTTAGCGTAAGTAAGATTGCTTAAGGTGATTGAGGGAACTATTTTTCTGACTTCTTTGATAAATAATCTTTTACCAATGATTGGAAAATCGTAAATAAAATTAAGGGCAATATATTTAAAAATGATCGGGTCAGATAGAATTTTAATAAAGCTTTTGACTGCCTTAAAACTTAATCCTGCCGTTTGGAAATATTCGATGATACTAGAATACTTATGACGTTCTAACATGGGTAAGACTTTAGCAGTTGGACCAAAACGAGCGATCGCTTTATTATGGACTTCAGGATCTCCATGTATAGCAGCAAATGGTAGTTTTTTACGCTGTACTGTATAGACTTTGCCATTAAGTAACTGTGGTGCAAAATAGAAACTTCCTGCCACACTAAGCAAGGCATAATCTAAGCCATAACCCAAAGTTTTAGCAAATAATAAACTGTGCGCTCCCGCGGCGATCGCCACTATTTTTGCCTGAATAGTTTTATCCTTTGTTTTTATTTGATAAAGTTCATTTTCTCGCGTTATTCTAGTGACTTTAGTATTGAACATCAAATCGATATCTTTAGCTGAGTTATTAATTGAGTTCTCTAAAAAAGATTCAGCTAGAAGATTAAAATCTACTGTATAACCTTCACCTGTAAACAAAGCGACAATTTCCTCATCTGTTTCTCTAGCTTCTAATACTTTTGGTTCTTTTATGGCTATTTCTGCCTGATTAAGTACTTGTAAATCAGGAAACAGTTGTTTGAATTCTTGATATCTAGATCTTAGTTGATCTGCTTGCTCTTTACCTACACCTAAGACCATTTTATGGTATTTAGTATAAATAGCTTTTCCTTGATCTTTAGTTAATAAATAGTTCTTGACCAAGCTAGCTCCAGCATTAACTTTAGTTGCTTTAGCTAAGGTATAGTTAGTTTCAATATCACCAAAATGTAGAGTCTGACTATTACTATTTTTGGATGAATTAATCAAGGCTACTTTAGCTTCTTTTTCAATTAAAGCAATGCTCTTAATATTAGTATAGTTACTAATAGTATATAGTAGGGCTGTTCCACAAACACCTCCACCGATTATAGCAATTTCATAAGTATTATCCATAATTTTTTAATAACTAATTATTATTTATTCGTGATTGATAGCCACTCTAGTCAAAAAGTTAACTTCTAAGATACCTTCATAGCCCAAATATTTCACTAGTTGTTAGATTATTCATTCATACTCCTTGTAAATAAACTAAAATTATTTCATTAAATTATGAATTGTCAATGTCGTATTAGATTAGCAAAATTTACTGAATTATCATTATTAAATAAACTAGAAAATGAGGCAGCAATAATATTTAAAAATACCAAGTACGCTTTGGAAATCAATCAAGCACCTTTATCCCTAGAACTTTTGCAGAGACAACAAAAACAAGATTTAGTTTGGGTAGCAGCTAACGAACAGGATCGACTAGTTGGTTTTGCTGTTGTTCTTATTATAGATAAATCACCTCATCTCCATGAATTGTCAGTCATTCCTGAATATTCTAGACAAGGAATTGGTACTAAATTAGTTCATCAGATTACTACGTGGGCAAAGGGTGCGAATTTTACTCGAGTTACTCTATCAACATTTAGAGATATTCCTTGGAACGCTCCATTTTATAGAAAATTAGGATTTTCTAAAATCAAACCGTCAGAAATAAAGCCAGGATTAGAAAATGTGAGAAATCAAGAAGCAGATGCGGGTTTACCGATTCACGAAAGAATATTAATGACTCTTCAATTGTAGTTTTTTTGACAAGGACTCTAGCATCAATTACTTGAATCACATTGTATATGTCTCTTGTCGTTATACTGTTATCTAATACTTCTGTCCATGTTGCACAACATCGACAATAGCTTGAGCCTCTTTTTCCACTAGTCTAGATTAATTAATTTTAGACTACCGTATTCGCCAAGCTTAAGCGATCGCTGCTTAAGCGATCGCTCTGACCTCAAAATCAATATAATTGGATTGCAAACACTACATCGTGACGGCATTTTCGTAGTTCAAGAGCGATCTGCATCCCAAAATTGCAATCGCCCTTGAACTAATGGTGGTGGTTAAAATAATTCGACTCACGACTTTGCCTTGTAATAGCAATACTTCTTACTTCTTACTTCTTACTTCTTACTTCTTACTTCTTACTTTTTACTTCTTACTTCTTACTTCTTACTTTTTACTTCTTACTTCTTACTTTTTACTTCTTACTTCCGCCCAGTATTACTAGCTAACCTTCTTCTCAGTCACCAAGGTACAGCTAACCCAATTACCTTTCTCATTGTAGCTGCGAATAATCCGCTGTCTTACCGTAGGCTGTAATAACCATCCCATTTCCAGAACAAAGTTATGACCAAGTTTGACTTCTAAAGGGCAATTACAAGATGCTCCATCAGGTAACAAGAGAATTTGGGCAGGTAAATTACTGTTTTCAAATAACAATCTTGAGCCGTCTATTCTGGCGGTAGAACTAATAGTCCGATTACCAAAGGATAAACTTTGCTCAATATGATTACTGTCTTTGCGCTTGATTTGTAGATAACTAGAAAAAGTATCGGGATTTCTCAGGTCAGCATACATCGTAACCGCTTCTCCCTGCCACTCTCCTACTAAACTAGCAACGTCTAATGGTGGTCTTTCAGGAGTATTGCTATCAGGCAGTTTTTCCCTGATCAACACCACCCTTTCCAATTTAGAAGAACTATTATAAAGTTCCAGCATACGGAGTCGACGAGAGCGATCGCCAAAATCGTTGTCAATCAAACCAAACTCGCCACCGAAGGTACTATAAGGACCCCATTGCATACTTCCCTGGGAGAAAGCACCATTTTGAAAAAAAATAATACTACGGTTAAGAGAGTCATAATCTACCACTACATCGCGGGAAGGCTCATCTGGGGGTAAATAGCGAACTACCTGATGAACATTTTTATTGTCATTAAGTCCTTCTAAAGTAACTATGCTGGGGGTATCGACTATTTCTTCTCCTTGAGGTGAGAAACGTGTAAATGAACCGTGCCATTCGCCTAAATTTTTGAGAAAACAATCCCATTGAGAAAGCATATATTTTAGTAATCAGATAGTCATCAGTAATCAGTAACATCCTGGCTTTTTAACTGGGATGATTGAGCAGGGTCAGCGGTTAATAAATTTGCCCCAAATAACAAGATAAAATAATCTCATACAATAATTCTTCCTTATTTAAATTACCTCGATTTCTTACCATATTGTTGTGAAAGTTCCCCGTCTTCATCCAGATACCATCGAAGAAGTACAGCAACGAGTTGATATTGTTGATGTTATCTCTGACCATATTGTATTACGCAAACGAGGCAAAGATTATCTGGGTTTGTGTCCCTTTCACAATGAAAAGACACCTAGCTTTAGTGTAAGTCAGGATAAGCAGGTATATTACTGTTTTGGTTGTAGCGCAAAGGGAAATACTTTCAAATTTTTGATGGAGATTGGTAAGCAGTCTTTTGCCGAAGTTGTTCTCGATCTGGCTCGCCGTTATCAGGTTGAGGTTAAGACAGTTGAACCAGAACAAAGACAGGAAATTCAGCGTCAGCTAACTCTGAGAGAACAATTATATGAAATTTTGGCAGTCAGTTCTAGTTTTTATGAACACGCTCTGCATCAGTCTCAAGGAGAAACTGCTTTAACTTATTTGCGTAATCAAAGAAATATCGAAGACGCAACTATTAGTAAATTTCAATTGGGTTATGCTCCTGGGGGTTGGGAAACTCTTTATCGATATTTGGTCGAACAAAAACGCTATCCTGTTAATCTTGTCGAACAAGCGGGGTTAATCAAACCAAGAAAAACTGGCGGTGGGTATTACGATGTGTTTCGCGATCGCCTGATGATTCCAATCATGGATCTTCAGGGGAGAATCATTGGCTTTGGTAGCCGTAGCCTGCAAGCTGAAGATCAACCGAAATATTTAAACTCTCCTGAAACACCCTTATTTGATAAAAGTAAAACTTTGTATGCTCTCGACAAAGCCTTTAGTAATATTGGTCAAGAGGATTGCGCGGTAGTAGTAGAAGGCTATTTTGATGCGATCGCGCTCCATGAAGTTGGCATTGGTAATGTAGTCGCTTCTCTGGGGACAGCTTTTACCCAAAATCAACTCAAACAACTGCTGCGCTTTACTGCTTCTAAACAAGTAATTCTTAACTTTGATGCCGATCATGCTGGAGTAAAAGCTACCGAAAGAGCCATTAGGGAAGTCGAAGATTTAGTTTATGGTGGAGTGGTACAGTTGCGCATTCTTAATCTACCCGATGGCAAGGATGCCGATGAATTTATTAAAAGTCGCGAAGATGGAGCAGTAATTTATTATCAGAATTTAGCAGATGCCCCATTATGGCTGGATTGGCTAATTAATCGCTTGATAGCAGATAAAAATCTCAAAACTGCCGCTGAATTTCAACAGGTAGCAGCAGGAATGATTAGACTGCTTAATAAGTTACAAGATGCTAATCAACGCAACCATTATCTAACCTATTGTGCCGAATTGCTTAGCCAGGGAGATAGCAGATTAGTCTTACAGAATTTGGCTAATCTCAAATCACAAGTTAAATCTACTCGCCCTAAATATAAAAATAACTATTCTATTAAGAAAAATAATTCTTCAGTTTCCCAACCAACTTTTACAATTGCAACTAACCCCGAAAGCGAATTATTAGAGCAAGCAGAAGCTTTATTATTGCGGATCTATATTCACTATCCCCGATATCGAGACGAAATCATCGATCGCTTAGAAGCCAAAGACTTATTGTTTAACGTGGCTTCTCATCGTTTTTTGTGGCAACAAATAATAGCTATAGAAGAAGAAATTACTGGCGTATCGGCAGCAGATCTTAATCCTTTATTAAGCAAATTACATAATCGTAGTTTAGATTTCCCGGAAAAGATGATGTCAGTAACCAAACTATTCTATTTAGATGAAAAAACTCAAGAAGATGTCTTTCGTGCTGATGTTAGAGTGGCAGAAGCGATCGCCTCTTTAGAACAGGTAAACTACCAAAAACGTCAAATCTACTGTACAGAACAATTACACAATCTTAACCCTAATACAGATTTAAAACTGATGGAATATTACTATCAGGAAATTCAAAGCACAGTAGAAAAAATCAACCAGCTAGAGCAAATACGTCTGGCATTTTCCCAAGATCCTGTTTTGTAAAGGTAGTCTAATCAGGAACATACAAACAAGCTTGGTTTCTACCTTGCTCTTTTGCTTGATATAGAGCCTTATCCGCCAAAGCAATTAATAACTCAGGAGTAGATTCAGAATTAGGAATCAGACTATGTACTCCTAAACTGATGGTGACATATTCACTAGCTGAAGATTTTTGATGAGTAATATGTAGCTGATTAACATTAATCGCAATCTTTTCCGCAACTTTTAAAGCTTGTTGACCATCAAGATGAGGCAAAATAATCCCAAACTCTTCTCCCCCATAACGAGCAACCAAACCAGGTGTCGATTCAATTACACATTCAATAGCTAAAGCTACTTGTCTTAAACAATCATCACCGACGGGATGACCATAAGTATCGTTATAAAGCTTAAAGTGGTCAATATCACACAAAATTAGGGAAAGGGGAGTCTTTTCTTGCTTTAACTTTTGCCACTCTTGAATTAGATAATCATCAAAGCGACGACGATTAGCCACCTGAGTTAAACTATCTAAGACACTTAACTTTTCTAATTCCCGATTAGCTAGACGGAGAGCGGCTTGTGCTTTTTGGCGATCGCAAATTTCATTGTGTAATTGAGCTTCTACTATATCAGCGTGTTCAGTAGTGGTATCCAGCAGAATTTCTAAATCAGCTTTTTCTAGTTTTAACTCTTCTACCTGTTGACGTAAATGTTCAATTTGAAATAATAATTGCTCTCTGGCTATTTGTTCGTCCAAAAGCGAGCGATAATCTTCTACTTCTGTTGTCTTAGAATCAGCAATTTCAGTAGCAATAATATTTTCTAAGATTTTTTTGTCTATAGGCTTAGATAAAAAATACCCTTGACCATACTGACATTTTAAAGCTTTTAATTGCGCTAATTGATTAACTGTTTCGATACCTTCGGCAATAGTATCCATCCCCAAATTACGCGCCAGAGTTACAATAGCTCTAACAATACTTAATTTCTCAGCATTGTTACTAATACTGTTAACAAAAGAACGATCGATTTTAAGTGTATCAAACGGAAATTGATGCAAATAGCTTAAAGAGGAATAACCAGTACCAAAATCATCCAAAGAAAACTCAATCCCTAAAGCTTTTAGCTCTTGGAGAATGACAACAGTAGATTCAGCATCTTCTACCAAACAGCTTTCAGTAATCTCAAGTTTTAAATTATGAGGATTTAGTTGAGTTTCTCGTAAGATTTGTTTAACCTGAGCTACAAAATTTGGCAATGCTAACTGTTTGCTTGATATATTAACGCTAACTTTCCAATCAGCTAAACCGCCAAACTTAACTTGCCAGATATACATTTGTCTGCAAGCTTCTGTAAGTACCCAAAAACCCAAAGGAATAATTAATCCTGTTTCTTCTGCCAGAGGAATAAATTTTCCTGGAGAGATCAACCCCTTTTCGGGGTGTCGCCAGCGCACTAGCACTTCAAAGCCTTTTATCCGATCATCTCCTAAAGATAGGATCGGCTGATAATGAAGAATAAATTCTTCGCGTTTAATTGCTCTTCTTAAATCGTTTTCTAATTGCAGCAAAGTTAAAGCCTTACCGCGCATTGATTGATTAAATATTTGATAATGAGATTTTTTTTGTCTTTTGGCATCAGATACTGCTAATTCAGCATCGCGCAACAAGTTTTCTGGTTGAGTATACTCCTGATTACCCAGAGCAATACCAATAGTAGCCTCAATAAATACTTCATACCCACCCAAGTTAAATGGAACGGTTAATTCCCGATAAATTCTTTCGGCAACATTGGTAGCATATTTTAGATCTTCAACATTACTTAGTAAAATAGCAAATTCATCATTTCCGAGACGGGAAATAAAATCTTGAGAACGCAAACAACTTTTTAATCTCTCAGAAATTGCTATTAATAAGCGATCGCCTAAAATTCTGCCCAAACTACTATTAATTAGTTTAAAACGATTAATGTCGATAAATAAAACGACAAATGTATAGCTGCTATCTTGCTGAGAAAAACTGATTTCTTGTTCAATATATTCCAATAATAAATTATGATTTGGCAACCTAGTAAGCCGATCATAATTAGCAACACTTGAGATTAATTCCTCTGATGCGGGATATTTTTGGTTGGGAAAATAATTAGGTTTGATCTTCTGCTCTCGAATAACTAAAGATTTCTGATTATCTAATCTTTGCCAAAAATCATCAGATATATCTAGCTTACTAACTAATATTTCTAGATGATCGAGTTTTTGCTCACAAATTGAAGCTATTACCCAAGGTACTTCTCGTACTTCAAAGGAAATAGTTTCTTGGTGCATTATATTTTGTGTTCTAGAGCGAATCCAATCTCCTAAAATCGAAATATCCAACCGTTCTCCCAATATTTCTTCAGCCGCAGAATTAAAAAATAAGCAATTTTTACTGTCATCAAAAATAATAACTGCGTCGTTGATCTTATCTAAAGTTGAAATAGAGTTAGAGGAAAAATCAGCCTCTAGTAGCTGAGTTATTTTCCCAGATTTGAATTGCATTTCATAGAACATCTTATTTACTACCAAGTCATAATATATTTGTCGTTTAGAAAAATTGTCTCGATTATGGAAGATATTAATTAATTATTATTTGTTTTAGATTATCTAAAAAAACTTAATTATTGATTTTTTTAATCCAACCTAATACAGTACTTACAAGTTAAAACAATAGTGTCAAAATAACTGTGATTCAGATCAAAAGCCACAGAGCTACACTTGTATATCTTAAATAAATATATCTTAGATAAATAAATATATTTTCATAATCAATATTAAATTTAAAATCTTAAAAAATGCTTTATTTTTCAGGAGGATTACTTAATTGTTAATTAAGCAAAGTTACTTAATATTCTGAGATTATGGCAGGACTTAATCGTTAGTAATACTGATGTTCAAAATGTTGATTTATCTAGCTTTGACAACACATATCAGTTTTTTTATCTAGCAAATGTTTTTTTCTCCGCAGAAATGGGAACTATAAATCCGTGGTTTTCCCGCTGATGCTCAGCGAGGGTGAGGAGAAATATGAAAACGATTAATCTTATTAAGACTCAGTATTTAAGAGATCAAACACAACCAGACCCAAATGTATCTCACCGGGTATTGACATTAAACACGAAAATCTTAATTAGCTTGGGAATAATAGGTTTATTATTTACTGGAACAACAACTACGGCATATTCTCAGACAGCAAAATCTTCACTTAACGATGACCGCTTACTAGAGCAAATCGATCGCTATTCTGTGCCGAAAAATGATGATGCTCTGGGTCAAGTTAACAATATTTCACAACTAAGGGATGTTTCTCCTACAGACTGGAGTTACGAAGCTCTCCGAGGTTTAGTAGATCGCTATGGTTGTATTGCTGGTTTTCCCGATCAAACATTTCGTGGCAATCAACCTCTGAGTCGTTATGAATTCGCCGCGGGTTTAAATTCTTGTCTTAATCAAATTGAACGCTTAATCGCTTCGATGGAAACAGTTAGTGCCGAGGATCTAGCCATAGTAAGACGGCTTACTCAAGAGTTTGAAGCTGAATTAGCAGCTCTTAATGAACGTGTAGATGACATCGAAGAGCGCACAGCCTCTTTGGAAGACGATCAATTTTCCTCCACCACTAAATTAACTGGAGAAGCAGTATTGAGCTTGGGTAATATTTTTACTGGAGACAACGCCTCTGGTCAAGAAATTGATAGTGAACCTGTTTATGGTGCAAGAGCGCGTCTAGGTTTCAATACCAGTTTTACAGGAAAAGATTTACTATTTACTCAGTTTACCGCAGGAAACTTTCCCTTTTTTAGTGAGACAACAGGAACTTTTGAAGGAGATTTAGGCTTAATTGCCGATAATGGCAACGATCTTAATTTGCTTGTTGCTCTGTATTCTTTTCCCCTTAGCGATCGCACTACTGTAGTGCTGGAGGGTTCTGGAGGAATTGCTTTTGATTTTGCTGATACTATTAGTCCTTTAGATCATTTTAATGATAGTGCTAGCGGTTCTATTTCTGCTTTTGGGGTACGTAATCCTATTTATAATCAGGTTTCTGGTGCAGGAATTGGTATCAGAAGTGAACTAAGCGATAGCTTTGAATTGAGCGCAGGATATCTTGCTCCAAATGCTGCTAACCCCAACGACGAAAATGGTCTATTTAATGGTGCGTATTCTGCATTAGGACAATTAGTATTTAAACCAGGCGATCGCTTTAAGTTAGGCTTGACCTACGTTAATTCTTACAATAGCAGTGATACTTTTACAGGTAGCAATCTGGCTAATTTCAATTCCTTTGTCCAAGGTGCAGTAGGTGAAACAGTACCAATTACAAGTAATTCCTATGGTGTAGAAGCTTCTTTTACCCTAAGCGATCGCCTTATTATTAGTGGTTGGGGTGGATATACCACTAGTCGTGTTCTAGAATCTGTCACTGGACAAAATGGAGTAAGCATTAGTCGTGGCGATCAAGATATTTGGAATTGGGCAGTTACCCTAGCTTTTCCCGATCTTCTCAAAGAAGGTAATTTAGGTGGGGTTGTGGTAGGGATGGAACCTAAAGTAACAGATTCTAGTATAGATATTACGGGAGTAGCTAATAATACTGATTTGGATACTTCACTACACGTCGAAGCTTTTTATCAGTATCAACTAAACGATAATATTGCTGTTACTCCTGGTGCAGTCTGGATTACTGCTCCCAATCATGACAGCAACAACAGCGATGTGGTTATTGGTACTTTGCGGACGACTTTCACTTTCTAGAAATTATTATTTTTCTCAATTCTTATTTTTGCCCTTAACAGAAGTCTCTAGATTACGATTATCAGAGACTTTTTTTCTTACATATTTTTCTTACATAATTTGAGAGTAAAACCAATCAAAATATCTTACATTTTGTGATCGGGATCGCTGCATAATTGTTATTTATTTAAAACAATATATTTATTATCAAAAACTTTATAATAATTTTAAAATTTTTTTTTCTCTAAGTAAATATAAGTAATTTGCAATCCAAGAAAACCTTAAATAATTACATCTATATATACTATATCAAAATAAACTCAGCTTATTAGCTAATTTATTAGGTTTTGTCAACGATCGCAAAACTTCTTTCTATTTGTTTTGAATCACAGTTTGTTGCTCTAATCATACAGATAATCGTTATGACAAGAGAAATATAAACTTCCTTTTTAAGTTAACTCTTAGAAAAAATACATTTAAATAAATAAGATAATTATGGCAACTTTTTCTGAAGATTTTTTCCACGATCTATTTGATTTTGAGCAAATTGAAAGAACAGTTACTTCCACTATTCGTTTAGCAGTAAAAGATCCTGTCGCTCTTTATTTATTCTTCCAAAGATATAGTTATTTCAATGGCTATGCTTCAGCCATGATTGCTAGATTAGCTAGTACAATTGGGCTTTCTCGCTATACTTTTTCTAACCCCGAACTGATAGTCAAAGAGGAAGCAGACAGAGGAATGGATATTGCCGCGCAAGTTATGTCGGCGGCAGCTGATGAAGGAGCAAATGGTACACCTGTGCATCGAGCATTAGCTCAGTTTACAGTTAAAACCGTAGGTGACTATGGTGAGTTAAACGATCGAGAACGTAATCAGTTTGCTCAGATTCCCAGTTGGTTACAGGAAATTGTACGAGATGTCATCTCAACCTATGAAGGAAAAGTAGATGACGAAGCTTCTATGGTTAGAGCAATGGGATTTCACATGGCTTCTGAGATGTTAGGCGATCGTGAATATGCTTTGCTTGACATGGTAGTACGTCATGAAAACCAAGGTATTGGTTTTGACCGCTATCTTAAACAAGTGGCTAAACCTGCCCTAATTAACGATCATCGCTATACTGCTTGGTCTTGGGTTCTAATTCATAGTAGACATGATGGTACAGGTGTTGAAGCAGAACACAGCGAATTTGCCTTATCTGCATTAAACATGGCAGTCAGATATGGTTCTGCTTCTGAAAAACAAATGAAAATCTGGGCAGAAGAAGGTTTCCGCACTTTCGTTGAGTTGCAACAACGCCTATTTAGAGAGATTTGCCGCGAATGTTTAGAACTTGCTCAAAATAAAGCTATGCCAGCTGAAATTTTAGAAAGTAAAAAATCAGATGTTACAGGTTTAAAAGGTACAAAATATCAAATAGTTTAAGTTTAATATTATTTCTCGACCTGGAGTTTTGATAATTCCAGGTTTATTTATTGATCAAATTACCAACAAATTATCAACTTAAATAAACTTAATTTTAAATTTATTGTTTATTACCTCAAACTATT
>JASJDX010000200.1 GCA_030064975.1 Pleurocapsa sp. MO_192.B19 | reverse complement strand
TGATGGAAACTGTGGGTGTAGGCGATCGCTTTAAATGTTTGAGAATCTGTAATTCTACATCCATTGCCCTCTCTACCTCTGAGCTGTCCAAAACTTTTCCTATTGTAGTTTAGTTTTCGGAGAGTGACAAAAGAGGGATATAGCGGTGTGCAGACTCGTTAAGTACAGTAACAGCAATGAGTAAACCAATGACGAACATCTTCTAAGGTAATGAGATTTAATCCATCACGCAAAGCATCATGTAAGGCTTCACGGGTCCGAGCTGCTACTGAACGTAAATGAGCTTTTAGTTTAGACCACAAATGTTCAATCGGATTAAAATCTGGGGAGTAGGGAGAGAGATAAACGACAGATGCTCCCACTGCTTGAATCGCTTCAATGACTCCTTCAACCTTATGAGCAGGGAGGTTATCCATAACCACCACTGCTCCTGACCATAATTGGGGAGCCAAAACCTCCTCAATAAACCAGAGAAAAGTTTCTCCATTAGTTCCCCCCTCAAAACTGAAGCCAGTCAGGAAACCATCATTTAAAGTCATGGCACCAATCAGGGAAACATTTTTGCCTTTTTTGAGAGGTCGTTGGCCATAGGCTCGTTGACCCCGCACGGCACGGCCATAAAGGCTGACCATTGCGAGATTAACTCCTGTTTCATCGAGAAATACTAAGTTTTCTGCCTCCACCTCTTTAATCTCATCCCAATAATGGCGACGTTGCCCTTGTTTCTCTTCTGTATAAGCTTCTGCTGCTTTCAAACTTTTTTTTTACGGGTAAGATTGAGCTTCGCGATTGGCTCCGCCAGTGCCGAAGGCAATCGCTCGACTAATAGTAGAACTACTTACTTGAAGTTGAGTTTGAGCTTCCAGTCTTTGAGCTAACTGGAATAAGGTGGCATCGTTATCTTCCTCGACTAAGGTGATTAATATTTTCAGATGTTCCGACTTCAAGATTGGTTCATTCCCACCAGTATAAGGCTTCGGCTCAATTGTACCTTCTTGATAGTAACGTTGGAGAAGTCTTTGGACACAATCTGGGCTCACCTTGAAGCGCTTAGCGTTCCTGACGAATTGACCCTTCTTGGTTTTCATAACTATCAACAATTTTTTGGCGCAAGTCTAACGAATAAGGCTTCATCTCAAATCAGAATCTATATTGGCTTATTAGTACATTTGATTGTACTTATTCTGTCTGCACACCGCTATAGCAAGTAGCAATTGTCCTAACACAAGTACGTATTGCTTGCTATACAACAAAATACCCGATCTTGATGAAATTTCTCTAAATGTCAGTAGATTCCTGGTGGTGGTTTTTTCAACTCTAAAAATACGATTGTAAGTAATTACTTTAGTGATTTACCTGACGTATTTTGGTAGATAAACAGTTTTGATAAATAACTGCACAACCATCGCCCCAGGAAAAAGCGTTAAGTCTTGGCAACAGTTTGGTTTAAACTTAGCTTCTCGTATTTATGGTGGGCGAGATGTTGTAATAGCAATAGATCTAACTGAAAGCGTTGGTTTTAATGCAGAGGGGCGTTTACGCTTAACTCAGATTATCGAGGATAGTTTACAGTCTGGGGATACGGTTTATGTTGTTCCTTTTGCCTCCCAGGTTAATCCTCTGCAACCCGATATTAATCCTCTAACACCGCAACGTGGGATTAAATTTAAGGGCAAACCAGAGGATATCGAACAGATTTTAAATGTTCTACCTTTTGAATCGGAAATTAATCTTAGTAACACCGATATTCAAAACGCGGAGTTGTTTACTTATCGCGGGCTAGCACAGCTTAATCAATGTCGTCTCAGTGAAAATAAAGCACTTAAACCTCAGTCTATTGTCTGGCTAACGGATGCACCTTTGTTAACGCAACCTGGAATAGATTCGGCTGCTTGGGTGGAGACTCCAGCAGATAGCCCTTTTCGTCTTGCTGATTCTCCTGCTAGTAAAGAGAGACAAAGCTGGTTACAGGCTTTACCAATCAAAGAGCGATCGCAAATTATTACTACAGACGACAACCGCACTTACCAGCTTTCGGTAGTAGATATTGCTCCTACAGTACAAGAATTTTGTACTCCTGCACCAGGAGGAAAACAAACCTGCTTAGTAACGCCCTACGTCGCAAAATTGCTACTATTTCCCACCTTACTGGGAATTATCCTATTAGGAATTGGGGGTTTTTGGACAAGATATTTAATAAGTCTTAATAAAAAATGGAAACTTAAGATTAGCTTTTCAGACGATACCAGGGAACAACAGACTTGTTATCTCAAACACAAGCAAAAAATTGTCATTGGGGGTGATAGTTTAAACGCTATTTTTTGCCCTGGTGAAGATATTAGAGGAGATTTGATTAGGAAGGGTAAGAAATTGTATATAAAACCAACTAAAAATGCACCTCTAATTTATCGCGATCGCGAAGTAAATAAAGAAATAGAAATTACAGGCGATCGCTTTACTATCAATTGTCCTTTTGCTGGAAAAGATTTTGAAATAGGAATTAAGGTTTTTAGATAAAACTAAAAAATAGGAAGTTGAAACTATGAAATTTGAAGAAACTCAATCTCGAAAAATTAACCGTACCATCTGTATCGGCTTGGGCGGTACTGGACGAGATGTATTAATGCGAATTCGTCGTTTAATAGTTGAACGCTATGGAGATTTTAAACAACTTCCTATAATTAGTTTTGTTCATATTGATACGGACAAAGCAACAAGTAATATAACAGGATTACGGACAGGTAATACTTACCATGGTGTCGATTTACGTTTTAGTGATGCCGAAAAAGTTGCTGCGATTATGACGCGCTCGGAAGTTGATAATATGACGCGAGAACTATCAAGAAGAGCAAGTAATTATGATGGTTCGCCAGGAGTATATAAGAATATTGAAAGTTGGTTTCCACCGCAGTTGTTAAAGAATTTGAAAGCGATTGACGAGGGCGCACAAGCTATTCGCCCTGTAGGTAGATTGGCATTTTTTCATAATTATAGAAAAATCAAAGCTGCAATTGAATCTGCCGAACAAAGAACGCGGGGACACGAGGCTTTTATGATCCGCAGTAATTGGAGTGTAGAGAATAAATTAAATGTTTTTGTCGTTGGTTCGTTATGTGGAGGTACTGGTAGTGGGATCTTTTTGGATATAGCTTATTGTTTGCGTCAAATGTATGGCAATGATGGCGCGCAAATTGTAGGTTATCTAATTATGAGTCCCGAACTATATGGCAATGCGCCTGATAAAAATGCTAATACTTACGCAGCATTAAAAGAATTAAATTATTATGCCACTGCAAGGACAACTTTTAAAGCGGAATACGACTTGCAAAATTTAGAATTTGTCGAAGAATCTCGTCCGCCTTTTGAATATGTTTATTTAGTATCTAACCGCACTGCTAACGATTATCGTATTTTAGAAAAGAGTAAGTTGTGTAATATTATTGCTCATAAAATTACTTTGGATTTTGCAGGAGAGTTAGCACCGATAGTTACGGCACAACGGGATAATTTTCTGACTCATATGATTCAGACAGATGAACATCCTCGCCCGAATGTACAGCGTTATTTAACTTTTGGTTTAGCTGAAATTTATTTTCCTCGCGATATCGCCGTACAGGTATCTCTTAACCGTATAAAAATTAAATTGGTTGACTTCTGGTTACAGGGTGAAGGACAAAGCGCAGATCCGAATAACTTATTAACTAGTTTCTTAGGTCGCTGGTACGATCGCGATCGCCATGAAAACGGATTTGTTAATAAGTTACAGCAAGCTACTACTGACGGTAGCAAAACTTTTAGCAATGCTTTAAGTAGTTGGAAAAATCGTTTAGAGAATAATATCTCAGAAATTCAAAATCGCGATGAACGACAAGATGTTATTTCCCAGTTGGGTAGAGAAATTCGCAGTGAGTTTAGGAAAGTTCAGCCAGGAGAAACCGAAAGTAGTAGAGGTTTATGGTTTACTAGTCTACAACAACAACGCGATCGCCTCATCACAGAATATATTCAAGATATAGATCGATATTTGACTCAGTTACTTAACCCTAATAACATAGATTTCTCCCTGACAAATACTCGTGCTTGGTTAGAAGCTTTGACTACTGAGTTGAATAAATTTTATCGTGACTTAGAAGATCGCATCAGCAGTATGAAATCAATTCATTCTCTAGAAGCTGTTGAAAGAAAATGGCAAGATGCACGACAAACTATCGAAGATATTGAAACTAAAAAAGGATTATTTCCTAGAAATAAGCAAAAAACTAGCCAAGTTCAAGAAGAAGCCAAAAGAATAGTCGGACAAGTTAGCAAACTGATAAAAGATAACTACGAATCATCTCTATTTCGCGAAGCACTAACTATAGTCAAAGCATTACAACATCATGTTAGCGAACTAACCATTAAAACTACTGCTTTTGATACTATTTTGAGTAACGTTAAACAGAAATATGAAAAAGACGAAGAAGATCTCAAACGACTAGACGTTGATGATATGAGTGGCGAAGCCATTTTTGCAGATGCGGATACCGATACTTGCTATCAAGATCTTTTACCCGATCGCGATCGCGCTGCTCAATTAGCATTAGTCAGTAGTAAGATTACTGAAAAGATCGGCATGGGTGAATCTTTGGCAAGTTGTCTAGAACGTGGTGTAGTTGACGAACAAAATCTAGAGACGGAAGTTAATTTAGTAGTAGATAAAATATTTAGCACCCGTAGTGGTTCGACAGTACAGTCGGCGGTCAAACGCTTCTTAGAAAGTTATCCTTTAAATAACCGTGCTATACGCTTAAAAGATATCATCCGAGAATCTGAACCTCTTTTACCTCTTAACACTTCCGATCCTTATTTTTACAATGATACGGGGAAAACTCTCAATATTATTGGCTTTAAAGATACCGACAAGCCAGAAATAACTCAGTTTAAAAATATTCTTTTCCAAGACTTGGGTGTCAATGACAGTGACTTAAAACCGATCCAAGCTGAAGACGAGATTATTTTGGTTAGTGAATACGCTGCTTTCCCCTTAAGGCTAATTCGGGGTTTATCACAAATGCGGGGACATTATCAACGTTATAAGACCAACAGTAATTTCTTACACAATGATTGTCGCACCCAGTTTATCGATATTATTCCCCCCGATGCAGGAGAAATGAATAACCTGCAAGATATCTTTTATCCGGCAATCGCTCTAAAATTACTTCCCTACGACAATAATACTCAAAAATACGAATTTCAATACTTTGATAGTTTTCGTAATACCGAACAAACAATATACCTGAGTTATGTCTGGGATGAAGCGTTAGAACAACTCGCTAGCCGTAAAGATATGGTAGAAGCACTAGATCGAAGATTGAGAGATGCGATCGCCAAGCTTGCCCATAATCCTCAACTGTGGGATAGACAGTATTTACCCATGCTAAGAGAATTTATCGCTACAGTAGATAGTTTACCAGAAAACGATCCTAATTATTGTTATCAAGAGATAGTCGTGGGAACTCCTGCAACTATCGATCGCCGACAACAAGACGGCATTATTAATCGTTTCTGGAAGAAAATGCAGGATGTTGTTAGAGAAGAAATGGAGAAGCAAAAACAACAGCAACAACAAGCAAAATTATCAGCCGATTCTATAGGAGATCGTATATTGCTAGAAGGAAATACGACTCGAACGAATCAACAAGATAACGCAGTAACAAATGATTTTACAGCTGAAACTTCTTCAATTATCGAAGCTGAAGTAGAAGACGAAAAACAATCTAATTCAGTTGATTCTATGGCAGAGTTAAAAGAATTAATTCAAATGAAAAAAGAAGGATTTTTATCCACAGCAGAATTTGAAGCAGCTAAACAAAAAATACTGGGTATTTAATTAAACTCGCGCCAAGACGTTTATCCTCAAGTCGACAAAAACAAGTCCCCGTCGCATTGGGGGCCAAGACGCAAAGAGAAACGCCAAATTACTTGTTCAGTTTTCATTATTTGAAATTTATGCCTAATATCTTAAATATTTTTCCACCTTCGTTAATATTACTAACGCTCATTTTAGTTATTTTACCGACTATTTTTGCTATTTTATTACGTCACTCTCTTTATCGTTATTTAATTGATTCGGCAAATAAAGTATCTAGGCTATTAACTTATGAAAGCCGAGGAAAACAGCCACAGATTGTAGAGAATTTAGAAGCTAGATTCAAACAAACCAGTCAGAAACTAGAACAGGTAAATACCATGGCTTTAATCGATGGTTTGTATAGCCAGGAAAGATTAAACTTCTGGGGTATATCCCTGCGTTGCGAACAATGGGATTATTTTTGTCAGATGCTTCCTAATTTATTATTGGCTTTTGGTTTATTGGGTACTTTCATCGGTATTAGTTCCAACTTATATAACCTGAGTCAAACCATTAATCAGAGTGCAGCAGAAGTAGATAATTTAGTGTCGCAATTACAAACACCATTGCAAAATATGGGAATTGCCTTTTTTACTAGCTTAACCGCGATCGCCTGTAGTTCCATCTTAATTGGAGTTAATTTACGCTGCAATACGAACTTTGCTAAATCTCTTTTGATTAGTTCCCTAGAAGACTATCTTGATAACATTTTTAAAATTGATGTTCAAGGCGATACTCGTTTAGATAAAGCTGTCGATCGCATGGTAAAACAGCAACAAGAATTTCTTGAAAGGTTTCATACAAAAGTCGGACAGGTACTAGAAACTACTATTGGTAATGCTGCTAACAAAATGGTAGCAGCTAATCAAGGTTTTCAGAATAACGTCGATAGTATGGTTAGCAGGTTCAACGATATATCTAGTTCGATGTCTGCAAGTACTAGTACTTTTCAAGAGTCAGCATATAGTTTAAAAGAACAGATGCAAACCGTCACTAAAATAGTACCCAAGTTTGAGACAGCAGCTAACAAAATTGAATCAGGTTCTAATTTATATTTACGTGGTGCAGAAAAAATAGAAGCTAGTAAATTTTCTGAGAATATAGAAAGTCTCACTACAGATTTAGCCAATACGCAAAAATCATTTTCTCAGTCTACAGCTTTCTTAGGTAATCAAGTGCATAAAATAAGTGAAAGCCATCAACAAGCAACCGAATTAGCCGAACAAGTTTATACCCAGTTGCAAACAGCTTCTAGTAGATTACAAGACAGTTCAATATGCTTTATCGAAGCAGCCGAAACATTTAAACAAAGTGACTTCGCCGATAAATTAACTACTGCTACCAACGAACTAATAACTATCCCGCAACAATTTAATAAATCAACTACAATTTTACATCAATCCACTGATGCTTTAGGTAGGGCGCTCGATAATATCAATACTTCTACCCAAGAAACCAATAGTTTAATTGAGCAAGTAAATAACCTCAATCAACATTCGACTGAATTACTAGCAAAAAGCGATCGCAATATTCAACAAGAAATTACTAGCTTCAATAATATTCAATCCGAACTAAATAGTATAGTCACAATCCTAAATAAACATAAAGACCAAATAAATATAAGTCTTGCTAGTTTCGGAGACAGAGTACTGAAAAGCTTTGAAAAACAAACGAGTAATAATGTTGTCGAACTACAAAAATTAACCTCTGAAATAAATAATAACTTTGATTCTCTCAAACAAACTCAAACAGAAACAGCAAAATTAATAACTGTTCTAGAAAACTATCAGAATAATTTTAACTCAACCAATTCAAATCTATCCCAATTAATAGCCACTTCAGAACAACAAGGAAAACAACTAAATTCAAATCTAACTGGAATTGGAATAAAGAGCGATCGCTTGCTTAACAGCTTTGAACAGCGAGCGCAAAACAACATTCAAGAAATATCAAACCTAATTAATCAAATTAATATAATCCCGTTAGAAATAGGAAAACTAATTAGCGCGATCGAAAAACATGAAAAACAAATGAATTCAAATATCAATAATCTCAATACAAATATAAGCAACAAAGCCAATCAACAAATAAATACCTATAACCAACAAATCCAAAGCCTAACCAAAAAATTCAATAAAATTCTCTAAAACAACTTACAACCAAAAACTAACAAATGCTTTGCGCCTCTGCGTCTGGTGCGCGAAATAAAATATGTCCCGACGTTCCCTTTACACAACCCATAACCAAACAGAATCAAATAGCATTTATCAATCGTTTACCGACTTAATGTCCAACGCTTTCATGATTCTATGCCTATTACTGCTACTAGTACTATTCCAATCCCAAAAACTAAATCAAGACCTAAAAAAAGCCAATAAACGCCTACAATCAGCCTCGCCAATTGTGATCGATGAAAGCTCAGGAAACTTCAAATTCAAATCAGGAAGTGCTGAACTAAATCCACAACTTAAAAATTATATATTTACCAAAATTAGTCCAGAAATAAATAAAATTTTACAAACAAGAGAAATTGATTTTATTCAAATAATTGGACATACAGATGGAGAAGGCATAAAAAACAATAGCAACCTCGATAAAACCTTAGAAATAGTCGCTCAGGGAAAACGATCGGTCAGCAAATTATCCGCAGGTTCAAATGCCGATTTAGGACTAATGAGAGCTTTAGCAGTAGTGCAAGAATTACAAAACACTGGGCTACAAAACGTAGAATTTAGAGCCTATTCCGCAGCACAACTATATTTACCTTCGGGAAAGTTAGCATCAGTCGATCGCCAACCAGATGAAACTAGACGCAGGATTGAAATCCGTTTTATTCCTCCTGGTCAATCAAAATAAACGTATATCTGTAGCAAATATTCAAGTATCTCAGCTAAAAAGCGATCGCCGTTTAAAGCGATCGCTGTTCAAAAATATTCACAAAGATTAATTAATTTATACAGAAGATTCTTGCTGTTGATAGAGATAACAGTAACGTCCTTTTAACGCCATTAATTCTTCATGTGTACCTCTTTCCACAATTGAACC
>JASJDX010000199.1 GCA_030064975.1 Pleurocapsa sp. MO_192.B19 | reverse complement strand
TTGTCGAACCAATCCAAGGGGAAGGAGGTTATATCGTTCCTGAAGATGGTTTTTTAGCCAGAATTCGCAACCTTTGCGATCGCGAATAGTTTACCAGTTCGTCCCATACCAGATTGAACTTCGTCTACAATCATTAGGATTCCATAGCGATCGCAAAGGTTGCGAATTCTGGCTAAAAAACCATCTTCAGGAACGATATAACCTCCTTCCCCTTGGATTGGTTCGACAATAATTGCAGCTATTTCTTCTGGGGGCAGCATTGTAGTAAATAGCTTCTCTTCTAAGTAATCGAGACTAGCATGAGTACCATAGGGAATATGAGTTACACCAGGAAGTAAAGGAGCAAACCTCTCTCGCTGCACTCTTTTAGAAGCTGTTAATGACATTGCACCATAGGTACGTCCGTGAAATGCACCAAGAAAAGCGACTATCCCAGAGCGTTTAGTATAGTAGCGAGCGAGCTTAATTGCTCCTTCATTGGACTCAGCCCCAGAATTACTAAAAAAGACACGGGCGCGTTTACCATCAGCAGCTTGAGGGAAAGGAGCGCGATCGCTCAATTTTTCTGCTAATTCTACCATCTGCGGATAATAAAAATCAGTCCCCGACATATGCAGTAGATTAGCCGACTGTTCTTGAATCGCCCGAACTACTTGAGGGTGGGCATGACCTGTTGCCGTAACCGCAATTCCTGCTGTAAGATCCAAAAAAACATTGCCATCGACATCTTCGAGCATACATCCCTCTCCTCTCGACACTACAAGGGGATAATCGCGAGTATAGGAAGGAGAGGTGACGGTGCGATCGCGCTCAACCAGTTCCTTTGCCCGTGGTCCTGGTAAAGTGGTAATTAACAGTGGTTTTTGAGGAAGAGTACGCTCTGTGGAAACTTCGATCATGGGAATTATTAATCAATAATGGAAAATGGGAAATTTCATCACCAGAGTAATCTCCTACTCCAATAAAAAGGTCAACACAGAAAATCAATACTTCTT
Source organism: Pleurocapsa sp. MO_192.B19 (assembly GCA_030064975.1). GTDB lineage: Bacteria > Cyanobacteriota > Cyanobacteriia > Cyanobacteriales > Xenococcaceae > Waterburya. Next base: position 7,955 of record JASJDX010000199.1, on the reverse strand, counting down.
ACTTCTAATCTAATGTTACTAGCGATTATCAATTTGAGCCCGTTGCAGACGACCAGAAAAATCAACGTAAATAGTCTTCCAGTCTGTAAAAACATCTAGAGCAGCACTACCAGCTTCACGATGACCATTTCCTGTTTGTTTAACTCCCCCAAAAGGAAGATGAACCTCGGCTCCAATAGTCGGACCATTAATATAAGTAATTCCTGCTTCAATATCTCGCATTGCTTGAAAAGCACGATTGACATCTCTGGTATAAATTGATGAAGATAAGCCGTAAGGTGTGTCATTGAGCATTGCGATCGCCTCTTCAAATGAATTAATTTCCATCAAAGCTAACACGGGTCCAAATATTTCTTCACGGGCAATTCTCATGGTTGGAGTAACCCCATCTAAAATAGTTGGTGAAAAAAAATAGCCATGTTTAAACTTTTCTTCTGTCACTACTTCTCCACCAATCAGCACCTTTGCTCCTTCAGTTAGAGCAACTTCTAAATAATGCTCAACTCGCTCTAGCTGAGATGAATTAACCAGAGGTCCCACTTGTGTTTGGTCATCTGTACCAGCACCAACACGTAACTTACTAGTCTGTTCTAATAATTGAGCCGTAAATTCAGCTTTAATATCGCGGTGGAGCAGTAGACGACTAGTAGCCGTACAGCGTTGACCCGTAGTTCCAAATGCACCCCATAATGCTCCTTCAAGTGCCAATTCGAGATCGGCATCTTCCATAACAATTTGGGCATTTTTACCACCCAGTTCCAAACATACCCGCTTGTGGGTACGCCCGCAGGTAGCTCCAATTTCTGAACCTGTAGCAGAAGAACCTGTAAAAGATACTAAATCAATATCTGGATGCTCTAACAATGCCCGTCCTACTATTTCCCCCGCTCCGTGAACCAAGTTAACCACCCCAGGAGGTAAACCAGCTTCGTGAAAAATTTCTGTAAGCATAGTTGCACAGGCAGAGGTATCTTGAGCGGGTTTTAAAATAATTGTATTACCACAAACAAGAGCAGGAAGGGCTTTCCAACAAGGTATCGCAATGGGGAAATTCCAAGGAGTAATCAGCGCACAAACACCAACTGGTACGCGCACAGTCATGGCAAACTTATTGTTTAGCTCCGAAGGAGTGGTTTGACCAAACAGACGGCGACCTTCACCAGCATAGTAGAAAGCACAGTCAACTCCTTCTTGGACGTCACCAAGAGATTCAGTCAGGGGTTTGCCCATCTCTCGGCTCATTAGATAGGCAAGTTCTTCTTTACGTTGAAGCAATAATTCTCCTACTCTATATACTAATTCTGCACGAACAGGAGCAGGTACAAGTCGCCAAGTTTTATATGCTCTTCTGGCTGATTCAACTGCTGTATTGACATCATCAATGCTTGAACTGGGGAAAGTCGCGACTACTTCACGCCAATCAGTAGGATTTCGACTTTCTTTAATGGTTGGACTACCAACCCAATTCCCATCGATATAGTTAAGACACGTCAGTGGCGTGGTATCCATAATCCAAATATCCCAAGGCTTCAATAATACCATGGTAACTGAGCGCAAAAAAAGAGTCTGATACTGTTAGCAAAAGATTAGTTTCGCTAACAGCTTAGTTCTTCTTCTTCTCAGGAAATTCCCGACCATTCATAACCTAATTATAGCAATATGTACTTGTGTTAGGATGATTGCTACTTGCTACTTACAAGCAATTTAATTTTCTGTCCTAACCGATTGACCTACTGGGATAAATGGCATTTGTTACACACAGATTGTGAGGGCGAACGGCTGTTCGCCCCCACCGAAACTATTAACTGAAGGCAAAGTTATCTGCACTCAAGCTATCAGAATTAACTCCTGTTAAAACTGCTAATTCACTATCACCAGTACTGATTAAAGTATTGTCTTCCTGTTGAGTAAGGCTGAGATCGTCAAAGCCAATACCTAAACCTGCAATACCGATCGCATCATCGCTAGTAAAGTCGGTAATATTATTAGTGCTTTCGGGAATGGCTGCGCTGGCGATCCAGAATTGATCTGCACCTTCACCACCAGTAATGATATTTTCACCACCAGAAGTAACAAAGAACTTGTCATCTCCTGCATCACCCAACAAACGATCTCCACTACCCAGAATCAAAGTATCATTACCGCTTCCCCCATAGATGCGATTGTTGCCACCACTAGCAGTAGCATCAATCAAATCGTTACCGTCGCCAGCAAATACTAGTTGATTGTTATCAGTAATTTCAATTTCATCCGCTTCTAGGGTGCCAAAGACAGGCTCAAATCCAGTGTCAGCATCACCATTATCGTCTCCGCCACCATTGGTATCGCCATTGTTATCGCCGTTGGTATCGCCGTTATCTTCCCCATTGTTACCGTCTGTCATATTAGTATCTGATAATATGGTATCTTCACGGAAAGCCAGGTTTTGAATACGAGTATCAGATTCAGGTGAGACATCTTCAGTATCAAAGGGAGTTTCGTTAAAGTTATCAAAGAGGAATTCTGCTAAAGAATCTTGTTCTGAACCATCGGGGGCAAAAGTTGCTTCTCCTGTACGGGCTGCTTCTTCTTCTAAATCTAAATCGACGCGATCGCGATCTGGAAAAGGATAGTCATCACCACCATCGGCTAAGAAACCAAGAGTTACTAGGCGGAAAGTTCGGCTGCCTTCTCCAACAAGTTCACCATCTTCGACGACAGTATCGATGATGTTGCCTTCTTCATCTTTAATTGCTAAAGATTGCACCCGATTGTTTGGTTCTAAATCAGGGTCAAAACTAAACTCGATACCTGCTACTTGGGGGAATTGTCCTGGGGTTGCCCCTTCTTCAGTTGCCGATACGCCGTGTTCGATGATTTCTAATAGTTCATCGGCGGTTACGGTTAAAAGAGTCAAGCCATTATTAAAGCGTAAGCTATTGGCAATGTCTAATTGAGAGATGTCTCCCTCTTCTTTGCCTGCTAGTTCATTGGCTTGGGTAGGTATTCTTTCTACATCTTCGGCACTAGTTGAACCAGGAGGGGCAATTACGGTACCAATGTTGTCACGGATACCACCACCGTTTTTAATCGAGATTACAACATCAGAATCAGCTTCTTGGGCTATGGCTAGGTTGGCATCGGCGCTTAAGTTACCCAGGTTAGTTTCTTGGGTACGCACATCTTCCCGTGTACCGTTTAAAAATACTTCGCTATTGCCAAAGATATTGCCATCCTGTTGGGCTATAACTCCTGATAAGGTGTCTGTAATTTCAACTATTTCAGGATCGGGAGTTCCATTGACGGCAGCTACACCTTCTTCATCGGTAGCATAAGCACCACTAATTTCGGGGTCAATACTTTCAGGAATAATTACCCCATTCTCGTCAAAGTCTACTACTAAGCGACCTAGATATTTATAGTTACCGTCAGTATTGACTACTGCTACGGGATTACCATCAGCATCCGTATTGATTATGGGGTAGACTCCCTGTGCTTCATCTCCTGCCCTTAGTCTATCAGTATCATCTGCTAGCAAGGTATTAGAACCCCCAGCCACAATAATATCCACGTCTGTCAGTAGGCTAGATAATTCTTCTTCAAGGGAAATCTGCTGCATATGTGCCAGCAAAACCACTTTATTTACATCAGGATTATTTGCCAACAAATCGTCAACGGAAGCTTGAATTTCTGCTGCTAAGGCAGCAATATCTTCGGGATTATCGGAACTAAATTCTATGGGATTAACGGTAATGTCCCCAGGAGAAGAAATACTAGGCAAAGTAGGAGTTGTTGCCCCAACGACACCAATTTTTTCATCATCAACAGTAATGACGGTGTTTCCTGCCAAGCTGTTGGGAATTTCGCTGGCTTCCTGTCCATCTTCGACTACTAGAGGGGCTAAATCTTCATCAGTACTAAAATCTAAATTAGAACTTAGATAAGGAAAAGCTGTACCAGGATAATCAGTTTCTTCATCAGCTTGAATCAAGTCGGCTACTGTACCCGTACCAAAATCAAACTCGTGATTACCCAAGGCGATTGCTTCAAAACCTAATTCGTTTTGAATTAAAATATCTCCTCTACCCTGTCCCCCAAAAGCTTCTTCACTTGCTGCAAAGAAAGGTCCTGGAATATAGGCATCTCCCGAAGAAAGAGTTAAAGTATTTTCATAGTCAGGATTGCCGTCGCCATCAGCATCTTCATCCCGCAAAGCATTTAGCACGGCACTAAAATTGGGGGCATCTTCTAGGGCTGGTATTCCTGCTTCTTGATCGGCTGCGTGGAGTAATTGTAGGGTAAATGTTCCTTCTTCGTTCATGTTATCGCCTCCGTTATTATTGCCGTTGTTATCGCCATTCCCGTTATCGCGATCGTCTGTATCGGCAAGATCTATTTGATAAACGCTAACCGTACCACTAACTTCATTAGATACTGCTAATAAAGGTTTACCGTTGGGGCTATCTTCGGCGGGGATGAACTCTAAGCCTTCTGGGGCAAGATCTAAAGCATCTCCCATCTCTTCGTCAATAGGGTTAACGTACTGAATAAATTCAGCTTCAGCAGGATTAGTAACGTCATAAACTGCTACCCCACCAACTCTTTCTAAACCAATAAAAGCGTAGGTTTGACCATCAATTTCGCCGACTACAACACCTTCTGGTTCAACTCCTTTGGCATCACTACGGCTATCAAAGGAATCTACTGTCCCCTCAGAGTTAAATATTTCTGGTACTTGTTCGGCAGTAATTTGGGCAAGCTGATCGCCACTATCAAATACTATATTGCCGTTACTATCGCGGATACTAAAGGAACGTCCGCCATAGGATACCAGGCGATCAAAATCTCCATCTCCATCAATGTCACCATCAATAGTAGATACTTCTAACCGTCCAATTTCTTCATCGGTTTGTAATTCCTCTGCATTAGGAAAAGCTGTGGAATCTAGTTCTAAATCTTCAACTCGTTCATCTTCACTTCTGGCATCACCTTCGTTGGCAGTGACATAATAAGTTGCCCCATCTACTTCGTAAGCTGCAATACTATCAGGTTGATAGAGTCCAAACACGGGTTGATTGCGAATATTAATTCCATCTGTATCGCTAGCATCTAAGCCATTAGGTTGCTCAAAATCAATAATTCCTAAAACTGTTTGAGTAGGATCGGGGTTAAAGGGAACTGAACCATCCCCAGCAATTTCTTCATCCAATAAACCAAAGTCGTTATCATTAATTACCGCTAAAGAACCATCAGGTAATAGTGCTAATCCTTCGGGTTTATCTCCTGCGGTGTAGCCAATGGAAGGTAAATTTAACACCTGGGTTTTAGTTACAGGTTGAATACCCATCTCTGCCAGATCGTCAGGAGTCATACTTTCTAGGGCAGTATCTTCTCCTGTAGCAGTAGATAACTCAGTACCCAAAATATTAGTCGCCCCAGTTAAATCTACTTCAAAGATAAACTTTTCGGCGTCGGCATCAGTACCAGAATCTCTTTCAATTACCTGAAACTTGCCATCACCTGAATATACTGCATCGCCAATTTTATCTACTCCTGGTGAACCTTCTAGGAAATAGACATATTCTCCCGTAGCTTCTCCTGTGGCGGGATCTACTTCTAGTATCCTGAGAACTTGGGAATTACGCGAATTAAAATCACTTGATTCATCCGCTGCTTCTGCTTCTGCATTACTAACATCAGGATTATCAATGGGACTTTGGATAAAGGCATACAAGTTACCATTATCGGTATTTAACGCCATCCCTTCAAACCCTCGATTAGCACGACGTTGGGCATAAACGTTCGGTAGGGTTTCTGTGCCAAATGCACCTTCAGGGTGTCCTACAGATTCGGCAGTACCTTTAGGAATAAAGCGATCTATCAATACTCCGTGGGCATCAAAATGATAAATTGCAGGACGATATTCATCCGATAGCCAAAAAGTACCGTCAGGGGCAACGAGGATCGATTCCATATCTGCCCCAAAAGGATCATTATCTAGAGGATTACCAAATAGATCTACAGGTTCTTCATCGGTATATGCTGTCCCTGGTTCACCTGCTTGCAAATTGGGTAAGCCAGTAATGGGAGTATGCCCATCTTCTCTAAATAAGGGGATTTCTTCAGTGATAGTAAATTCACCAGATTCGCGATCTAAGGTAAAACGAATTAACTGCGCCTGATAATCTGGGAGGGGAAATGGTCTTTCTTCAATTCCGTCGCCATCTACATCCGTTGGTTCACCATTAGGGCCGCGATCGGGAGTAGCGATAAACTGTAACTTACCATCTTCGGTTTCTCCTTCATAAAATAGCCCCGACATACCACCCAGGAAAATTTCTTGTCCTGCGGGAGTTGTGCCTAATACTTCCTTACTTAAGTCCCAGGTATAGTTAGTTACTTGAGGTAAACCACGGCTATAGTCTTTTAAACCCAGAGGTTGAATATCGCTAATTTCTCCCGTTTCTAAATCGACAACAGCGATCGCATTATTTTCTTGTAAACTAACAAAAGCCTGGGAACTATCAGGACTTACGGTAATGTATTCTGGTTCAACATCATTAGCAAAGGTTTCCCCAGGAAAAATTCTGACTCCCCTTCCCCGCAATTCTTCTTCTTGTCCGTTAAAAGCAGTGAAGTCGGCAGTTGTTACCGTGGCATTTTCTACCCCATCTGCCAGATCGATAATACTAATAGAACCTTCGGGATTATTTTCTGGATCTTCCTCATTAGGTTCCCCTTCATTAGCCACTAAAACTTTTGTGCCATCAGGAGTAAACGTAACCATATCAGGTAATGCACCTACAGTTACCTGATTAAGAACATTACCCTCAGTATCAAAAAAGACAACCTTACCAGGATCTTGGGCTGGATCGCTTTCAATGGCAGCAGCTACTACACCATCTCTAATCGTAATACTATTAATTCCATCACCAAAATCTTCAATAGAAATAGCAAAATTAAATGTAGGATTAGTTGGATCGCTAATATCTAAAACATCAATGGTCTTATCAGCAGCGTTGATCACAAATAAACTTTGACTTTCAGAATCGTAAGCCGTAATTTCCGCTGCCCCTTCATCAAAAATACCTGAATCGTAGCGACCAATTTGATTTAATTCAATAGAATTATTCATGCAAATTTGAGATAAAAAAACTTAATTATTTGTTGGAAAATCTTGTAATTTAGTTTGTATTTTTGGTTCAATTTTCAACAGACAAAAAAAAGCAACAGCCAATTAGAAGTTAAGCATTCTATTTAACTGTCGAGCGATTATTTTGTTGTTGAGATAAATATGAGTATTGTGTTAAATGTCAACGATACAAATCCTTTACAATTACTTAATAAACAGAAATATTTAAAACTATAAATATTTCCTTAATTAGAATCTCAGTTGCAAGTAAATTAAAGTTAAATTAATGGTTAAGAAAAGATTATGCGATCGCCAAAAAAACTCTTCTGTATTTATTCGATTGAACCTTTAAAATAATGGCAAAAGAACGATGATGGAAATTTCTCACAACTAAATTGTTACAAGAGGTTATTGTGTCTGATAATAAAGTCCTGGACAAAATCATCAAAAACGTCCGTGTAGTTCGTCCCCAGCAAAAATCTATTGAACAACTCGATCTAGGTATTAAAGATGGAAAATTTAGCCAAATTGCCCCAGAAATTAACGCCGATCGCGCCAAAGAAGTCTTTGACGCTCAAAATCAATTAGGATTTCCAGGACTGATTGACGCACATATGCACATTGGTATTTATCAACCTCTCGATCAAGATGCTGTCACCGAAAGCAAGGCAGCAGCAATGGGGGGAGTTACTACCAGCCTCAATTATATTCGCACAGGTCAGTATTACCTCAATAAAGGTGGCTCTTATCGAGATTTTTTTCCCGAGGTATTGGCACTATCAGAGGGCAATTTTTATGTTGATTATGGCTATCATATCGCACCGATCGCCTCTGGTCATATCGA
>JASJDX010000198.1 GCA_030064975.1 Pleurocapsa sp. MO_192.B19 | reverse complement strand
GTGACATTAAAAATTTGTCCAATCTCCTCTAATGTTTTCATGCGGCCATCATCCAGACCATAGCGAAGACGAAGGACATCACGTTCACGAGGACTGAGAGTATCTAGTACACTTTCAAGATCTTCTCGAAGTAAACTTTTGGATACCTGGTCTTCTGGAGTTTCGCCATCAGCCTCAATGAAATCGCCCAAACGGGAGTCTTCTTCCTTCCCGATAGGTGTTTCTAAGGATATTGGTAATTGAGCCGATTTAGCAATAAATCTGAGCTTCTCAATGGTCATTTCCATGCGAGTCGCAATTTCTTCCTCTGTGGGTTTGCGTCCTCTTTCTTGAGAAAGGATTTTGGTAGTTTTTTTAATACGGGAAATAGTTTCATATAGGTGAACAGGAAGACGAATTGTCCGAGACTGATCGGCGATCGCTCTAGTAATTGCCTGTCTGATCCACCAGGTAGCATAAGTAGAAAATTTATAGCCTTTTTCATGGTCGAATTTTTCGGCGGCTCTAATCAAGCCTAGAGAGCCTTCTTGAATTAAATCTTGGAAAGACAAACCACGATTCATGTATTTCTTAGCGATCGAGACAACCAAACGTAGATTAGACTGTACCATCTTGTCTTTAGCCCTGCGACCAATAAATAGGCGGCGACGGAATTTGCGGTATTCCATGTCCACTTCTCTTGCCCATTCTTCGTCCGTGGCTTCTCTGCCCAAACCATCTTCCAGACTATCTTTAAGTCTTTCTAATTCCAGTAAATCAGCAATTTGACGAGCTAGCTCAATCTCTTCTTCCGCTCTTAGCAGTCGGATACGACCGATTTCCTGTAAATAGATCCGAATCGAATCTTCTGTGTAAGGCTTTTTTCTCCCTCTTTCGGCACGGTTGGTAGTACTAGTCTTTTTCCTCTTGCCCTTAGCTGCTGGTTTTAGATCGATGTTGTCACGACTTTTCTTACTATCTTCTTCGATTAGGCTCTCCCAATCATTTCCAGGATTGACGATCGTTGCTAGAACTTGATTAGCTTGGGTCATGCCGTTTTCCTCTTGCTCCTTCAGTGAAAAATTAATGATATTTATTTTTAGTTAAGTAGGAATTAGCTTGTGTCTAATTACACTGCATTTAACTCTTCGTTTCTCAGGTTGGTTGTTTGCGCCCAAACAACCTGTGTATATTGCCCAGTCTCAATCTAAGACAAACCATCTTATGAGTGTTATCAACTAGAAACTCGCAACTATTTTCCGATTTTAGCCTCGATTGTCATGACTTGGGTAAAGATTAAACAGAAATTAGGGGATTTATACTCAAAATTTATCAAGAAATTACAAAGTTTCCTTTAGTTTTCCCCTATGGCATTGTAATCAATTTGACGGAAAATAACACGGATTAGTCCTTTGTGATTTATAAATTAGTTTTCAAAAATCAATAATTGAAAACTTAAATAAAATCAAAAACTGTGATTTGATGCCCTCTAGGGGGATTGCAAACTGCAATCAAAATTCATTATTACTAAAGAGAGACAAAAAATTTAGGTTCTGACTAGAACTTAAATCTTTTTAAAGTGCAACGCCAAATATGAAAAAAATCGCTTCGACTGCCTTTGGCACTACCCCTTGGGTGTTCGCCTCTATTGTGGGTTTAAACTCCGTATTTTTGAGTAGTTGCGGTCAAGGAAATGGAAATCAAACCATAGCAGCAACTACAGAAAAAGGAATGCTAGCACTAGTTGCTAATGGAGAAGATTTTGTCAGGCGAGGTTTTGTGAGTAAAGATGGCTGGCAAATTAATTTTGATCGTGTATATGTCAACTTTTCTGCTGCTACTGCTTATCAAACTGAGTCATCTTTTGAACCTCAAAAAGGAGATACTAAAGACAGCATTCAATATCAAGATAAGGTAAAGCTCCTTGATACTACCAAAACATCAGATTTAGCCGCAGGAGAAGCAGACGCAGAGCCAATTTTAATTAGTGAGGTTAATGTACCCGTTGGCTTTTATAATGCCCTAAGTTGGAACTTTAGCACCGCAAATGCTAGTAGTCCCATAGCAGGGAATACTATCGCTTTAAAGGGACAAGCTACCAAAGAAGGACAGACCATAAATTTTGACTTAGGTTTTAATCATCCTGCTGAGTATATTTGCGGCGAATTTGTCGGCGAAAAACGTCAGGGGATAGTACAAGCAGACACCCCAGGACAAGTTGAAGCAACGTTTCATTTCGATCACATTTTTGGTGATGCTAATACCCCGAGCGATGATGCCCTCAATCAAGACGCCTTAGGATTTCAACCTTTAGCTGATTTGGCTGTCAATGAATCCCTAGAATTAAATGAGACAGATTTGTCCACTAGTCTCTCTCCCCAAAATTATCAAAAATTAACTGAAGCGGTGCTGGGTTTAGGTCATGTTGGGGAAGGACACTGTGTAGTCAGCACTTCACAATGAAAGGAAACATTCTTTTTTTTTTGGTTTCCCTGGGTAAAAATTCCCAGATTCTTGAGAAAACCAGGAGAAACTCTATCTTTCCTCGTTAAAACCATTACAATTTTTTATCAGTAGCCTTACAGTGATTTATGAATAAGCGTTACTTTTTTTTGACCTTACTAGTATTAATAGCAGTACCCAAAAAAGTTTTGGCTCACGGTGCCAATATTGAGTATCGAGAAACCTCGGCTATTACCATCCAGGCAAAATATGATGACGATACACCAATGGCTCATGCTCAAGTGGTAATTTATGCCCCTAGCGATCGCACTACTCCCTGGCTAAAAGGTACAACCGACGAATCTGGTAATTTTACTTTTGTTCCTGATGCCGAGCCGAACAATGTCGGTGATTGGGATGTCAAGGTACGTCAATCTGGACATGGCGATATTACCACCATTCCAGTCACAGGTAGCAAATTAGCCCAGAATGTTACTGACACTCAATTATCAGCTACTGGTGCTGGCTATACTTCTATGCAAAAAGCAGTGATGGCAGTCTCTAGTATCTGGGGTTTTGTGGGTACGGCTTTGTTTTTTTCTCGCTCTAAGTCTTATAAGTAAATTATTAGTTTCTGAATGCACATTCCTGACGGCTTTATTCCCCCTAATATTTGTCTTGCTGGTTATGCCTTGACTGGCGGAGTTACCTGGTACTCTCTGCGCCAGATCAATCGGGATCACTATATTCAAGCGAATATACCTAAAGCTTCTTTGTTAACGGCAGCTTTTTTTGTCGCCTCTTTGATTCATATCCCCATCCCCCCCACCAGCGTCCATTTAATTCTTAATGGTTTGATGGGTACAGTTTTAGGTTACTATGCTTTCCCTGCAATACTGATTGGTCTATTTTTTCAAGCAGTGATGTTTCAGCATGGGGGAATGTCAACTTTGGGAGTCAATGCCCTCATTTTAGGTGCGCCGTCGATCGCCGCCTACCATCTATTTCGACAACGCGATCGCTTACGAGGGGAGAAACAACTCCTAACGAGCATTTTATCTTTTGCTTCTGGTGCAGGGTCATTGTTATTATCGGCAGTGATGTTTGCCATTTTGCTAGTTACTAATATTTCTCCTGATATGGATATTAATGCAGAAAGAACTGCTATTTTCATATCTTTAGGTGGTTATAGTATTCAAGCCATTGTTGAAGGCGTGTTTACTGTAATGTTAATTTCTTTTCTTGAGAAAGTTAAACCCGAACTATTAAAGTCATAAATAATGAAATTAGTTCTTGACAGATATGCTTATTTGAATTCACCACTTCACCGTTGGCAACAAGGTTACAAGTTAGTGGGTTTATTAAGTTTGATTTTTGCTTTTGCTTTTATTCAAAATGTATGGTTACTCCCAATAATGATCTTAATCACCTGCATTTTGTTTAGGCTTTCTAAGATACCAATTTCATTTTTAATTAAGCGATTACGCTATCCTAGCTGGTTTATTTTAGCAGTAATTGCTTTTCTACCTTTTATATCAGGAAGTACTCCAATTTTTCAGTGGGGCTATTTGATAATTAGAGAGGAAGGATGTTGGGACGCACTGTTAATTTCAGTACGTTTTTTTTGTATTCTAACCCTCAGTCTAGTGATGTTTGGTACTGCACCCTTTTTAAGTAGTATTAAAGCAATGCGTTCTCTTGGTTTGCCTAGAGTAATTGTGGACATGACTTTATTGTCTTATCGCTACCTAGAAGAATTGGGAGAAATGCTAACTACTATGCAACGAGCAATGAGATTAAGAGGATTTCAAGCTAAAAGTTTGAATCGTCGCACCTTAAAAGTTTTTGCTCAGTTAACTGGTAGCATATTAGTTAGGAGTTACGATCGTTCTTTGAGAATTTATCAGGCAATGATTTTACGGGGTTATGGTAGTCAGGGAAGTTCTCAAAAAAACTATTGGAAATTTGAATTTAGCCATAATAATTCTAGTTTGTGGGGAACAATTATGGCAGTTTTAACAGCAATATTTTTAGTTGTACTCGAAACAATACTACCAAGTTTTTAGATATCCAGTTTTTAACTATCTAAAATTATTAATTACCATTGAAGTTGACAAAAATAATGAACGACTTAGTGCGCACAGCAAATCTATTATCTTTAAAAAACAAAGCTATTTCTCTGAATAATTTATGTTTTAGTTATGGTGAAGAAAGAGCTATTTTGACTGATATTAATTTAGAGATTGCTTCAGGGGAAACTGTTGGTTTAATTGGAGCTAATGGTGCTGGTAAAACTAGTTTATTTTTGACTATATGTGGTATTTTAAAACCGACTTATGGTGAGGTAAAATTGTTTGATCGTCCGATAAAAGCAGGACAATTTAATCCAGAAATAGGCTTGGTTTTTCAAAACCCTGACGATCAATTATTTTGTCCTACAGTGCGAGATGACATCGCCTTTGGTTTAGAAAACATTGAACTATCCCCTGAAGAAATAGAAACTCGTATCAATGCTGCTCTATCTTTAACTGGGGTGACTCATCTAGCAGAGCGAGTTTCTCATCAACTTTCTGGAGGTGAAAAATGTATGGTAGCGATCGCCGCTGTCTTAGCAATGCTGCCGCAGATTGTATTGTACGATGAGCCTAGTGCTAATTTAGACTTAAGAGCTAGACGCAGATTAATTAAATTTTTGCAATCTTCTCACGAAACTACTGTTGTTTCCTCTCATGATTTAGAATTAATTATTGAAGTATGCGATCGCGTTATTATGCTCAATCAAGGTCGAATTGTGGCGGAGGGTAAACCCCAGGAGATTATGAGTAACGCTGGTTTAATGGAAGCTAATGGGTTAGAAGTACCTCATTCTCTGACTCACTATCATCAATAAACTTCTGGCAGAAGTTAGGTTAAAAGAAAAGAGGGGAGGGGAAAAGAAGAAATTATGAACAATATTCCACACGATAGCCAGACTCAGATATCCCAAGCAGAAGCAGAAGAATTAATGCGATCGCTACTGCACAAGGAAGGTACTTGGGTAGAATGGGGCAAAATCTGCCGCCAACTACAGCAAGCAGGATATAGTACCCAAAAGATTTTTGAAGATACAGGATTTCAAAACAGCCAGCAAAATCTGGTGATTGTAGCAGCTCAAGTTTTTGATAATTTAGTTCAAAGTAATGTCGATTCAGAGATCTTGAACTATTTTAAAGGTCCTCGAAGCGATGTATTATATGAGTTTCGGGTACTTAATCAGCAACAGCGGGTAGATGCTAGTCTGCTAGCATACGATAAACGGATTGATGTAGATGGAGCGCACTTAGTAGCTAAGGCGATGCAAGACGTTTCGCGGATGTCTCAGTTACCAGAAGCTTTTACTAATCATCCTGGGGATTGGGTAGCCTACATATCTTGGAAACGGGCAAAAAGCAAAAAAGATCTCCAAGAGCGATCGCGCCTAATTGCTCAGGGGTTAAAATTTGCTCATTCTGCCACTGCCAGAGAGGCGATCGAAAAATTATTAAGTGACTTTAGTGTAGTTAAGAGTGCTACCGCACCACTGCTACCCTTATATCGTTTGGAAATAGAAGAAGAATTACCTCGTATTGTCCCCTTAGCTGGCTCTTATCCTCTTGATAGCCAAGCTATAGAAGCAATCGAAAAATTAGAAATTCATCAACCCTTTAGTAGTATTAAAGCTACTAGTGGTACTTATATACCTGTACCTGGGTGGCAAACACTTCTTAAAGCAACTGATCCCGTAGCTTATTTATGTAACAGTGATCTTCTGCCTAAATTTCTTGGAGGCAAAGTAGAAGAAGTTTTGGTGATTCTAGATCGGGCAATTAAAAATTGGGATATTAACAGTTATTTCATTGTGGAAATAGAAGGGAAACTTGAATTACGCTGGTTTGAAACCGAGCCAAACGTGAAGATTATAGGTCAACTTGTTCTAGTATTGCGTCCTAAGAAAATTTTGGATGAAGGTAATATAACTGAGCCTTGGCAAATGGATGATTAACAAAAGTTCTTAGCTTTTAGCTATAACAGTTCAAGCTGCACTAAGTATCTTTTTAAGACTTGCTTCAAAAACGTCTATTTCCTCATCAGTATTAAAGTAATGAACAGACACCCTAACCGCTTCAGTTAAGCCTCTGTGCTTAAAGGATACTCGTAGAGAAAACCTGTAAGCTTAGACGCATTTACATTGCACTTTAAAATTCTCAAACGCCTTATGGAGAAGGAACAGAATAGGTAACTTTAGTGCGTCTAAGCTTACCTCTCGGACTACGCAAATACTTACGCCCTGTGACACTAGCCATGTCGCACCCTATCACCTGAACACTCATTAGATATACTACGTGACATACTCCCAACGCTGATGCTAAGCATACAGCGTGGGCTTCTCAACTCACATTGAGAACTTGGTGCTTCATCGGGACTGAACTTTCGTCTTCCTCCACACCCAGCTTGACCGTCAGACCTTCGACGGCGGCAATACCTCTATTTACTATGATTTTTCCACTGGCCACATCGCGAGGCATAACGACATGACATTCAGGACAGCTATGTATTCTGATACTCAGATCTTTAGGCACATCAGCCCCACATTCGGGGCAAAGTTGACTACTGCCTTTAGCATCAACTTTTTGATGGTAAGTCCCAGTCTTTCGACAGACCCAATCCAAGATGTCAAGAAATTGTCCTGGTGCTCCATCGAGAACGTGTTTTGCCAGCATTCCTCTACTCAAGCCCAAGATCTTCAAATCCTCAGCAAATATCATTCCTGCCTGACGGCAAAGATGATGGCTGACTTTGTAGTGAAAATCTTTTCGCTGATTGCCAATCTTTTCGTGCAGCAAAGATATTTTTTGAGCCAATGCTTGATCTGACTTGCTTCCTCTCTGTTTTTTGCTCAATCTGCGTTGCAGCCATTTAAGCTTGCTTTGAGACTGAATGTAGAACCGAGGATTATCTATCAATTCACCTTGGCTGGTAGAGACAAAACTGGAAATTCCCCAATCGATTCCCAGTGGTTCACTATGAGGCATTGGCTTAGGGATAGCTATGTCAGATTGCAAAATCAGTTGGGCATACCAACCCGAAGCTTTCTTCACTACTCTAACCTGCTTGACTACAAACCCTTCTGGGATAGCTCGATGCAAAACAAGTGGCATCAAGCCTACTTTGGGGAGCTTTATCTGTCTTCCAGTTACAGGATTAGATTTGAACTGAGGAAAGACAAACGAACGGTAACGACCAACTTTTTTGAAGCGAGGAAAACCAAACTGTCTCTCTTGTCTCATTTTAAATGCTCGGTCAAGTCTCTTGAGAGCATCTTGAAGAACTTGAGAATGAACTGCCTTGAACTCAGGAATATTTTTCTTAGCTTCAGTCAGTTTGTTCTGCTGCTTGTAGTAGTCAGGATACGGTTCATCAGCAGGCATAATATATTCCTGTCTGAGACGGCAAGCATCAATCCTACACTTACGGCTATTTATCCAATCTTTTCTTTGTCGGAGCGCGTAATTATAGACACGACGACATTGTTCGAGCCAATCGAGCATCTTTACTTCTTGGTCAATATCTGGATGAATGCGGTATGTGTAAGTCATGCTTTCCATAAGCACATTCTAACAGATTGTATTGTCTTGTTAGAAACTTTAGATAGTTGCCAATCATCGGGGCATCGAACCCCTCAATTGGCTTGGGGTGTCCATGGATGAGGGGCTGTTGCCTGGGGAAACCCCAGGCATTTATACGCCCCGTCCCAACGCCAAATCAAAGATTGAGCAGCGACCCCGCGTCTTTTCAAGACGCTAGGGAACGCGCTGCGATATGGCGTGGGACTTATAGCCCCCCAAACCCCCCTAAAGTTAAAATTTGTATGAGGTCAGAGGTCACAAAGACCTATAGTTCACCGCATGTAGTCAGAGGTCAGAAAATTTTAAACTTGTTCGAGACTCATGATACGAGACTCATAATATAAAAGTTGGTTTTCATAATTGGATTTATAGCTGTACAAGATTAGGTTAGAACACAAAAACTATTAGCTCGTAAGTAGGAAGTAACAATTTAAAAAATATCCTAACATTTATACGTAATGCTATAGTATGACAACTGTAAAAAAAGGCTGAAGCAAGATTGCTTTTTTAGGTTTAAAGTAGCATCAATACTGATGGAATAATCGTCCTAGTTTTCAGAGGGATTGCAAAAAAAAAACGATGGGCTAAGATCGCGGATATAATTGCGTTATTTTCCTTAGTCAGTTAATCGTGTCAATTAAATTAATTTTTATCGAGCATTCATTTTTGTCACCAGATTTAAACAGTTACTTTCAGCTAAATAATTACTCTCAGCAGCGAATTATTAATATGAGTAAAAACTGGCTTATGACCTGTAAAAATACCGCTATATTAACTAGATAAAAAAAATCAATCAATATAAACCAAAATATAGACAAAAGTAATATATTTTAAGGAAGATATAGTATGCTTATTTGTTCTCAGTGCAAGTTTGAAAATCCCAAAG
>JASJDX010000197.1 GCA_030064975.1 Pleurocapsa sp. MO_192.B19 | reverse complement strand
TTTTATTATTACCAGTGTGGCAAGAAAATGAAGTCAAAGACTCTCTTGAAGTAATCGAGCGTCAGAATAACCGTATGTCAAATTTGGTTGCCGATTTGTTGACTTTATCTCGTATAGATCGGGGAATTGATAATCAACCTTCTCAAAAGTGCGATCGCGTTACGCTTAACGATCTGATTAACGATATTGCTGAAGAATTTGCTGCTTTAGCTTTAGCTTCTAACATTGAGTTGAAAATC
The DNA here is from genome assembly GCA_030064975.1 of Pleurocapsa sp. MO_192.B19. Taxonomy (GTDB): domain Bacteria; phylum Cyanobacteriota; class Cyanobacteriia; order Cyanobacteriales; family Xenococcaceae; genus Waterburya. The sequence continues at coordinate 8,721 of JASJDX010000197.1, read as the reverse complement.
GACATTCGCGTTTCTAAACCCTTACAAGTACAAGGAAATGAATCGCAACTTTATCGTCTGGTTGCTGATTTAGTTATCAATGCCATTCAGTACACTTCAGAAAAAGGCATTGTCACCATAATTTTAGAAACAAACAATCGCCACGCAATAATTCGAATTAGAGATACGGGAATTGGCATACCCACTGCCGAACAATCCCGCATCTTTGAACGGTTTTATCGCGTCAGTAGCGATCGCTCCAGACGCACCGGTGGTTCGGGATTGGGACTGGCGATCGCTTTGGCGATCGCTCAAGGACATCAAGGAAGTATTCAAGTGCAAAGTGAATTAGGTAAAGGAAGTACGTTTACGATTCGACTGCCTAAAAAAACTGAGTAACAAAACAACAATTAGCTATACAGATTATCTTATAAATATAGCGTTTCTCGTATCAATGAGATACACTTTGTTTCTGTCTGGGAAAAGTGACTGGGTACTGGGTACTGGAGACTGGGAACGCTTAATTTTCAAAAGCAGGGAAGAAGCACTGGAGTTTGGTCAGATTTTAATGGAACGAGGCATTATTTTTCACGTCACCGACGAACACTCTTTCCGCGACGAGTACTTTTTTTACAGCTTTAACAAAAGCTATTATAGCCTGTCTCAAATAGATGAGATACTAAATTTTCCGAACTTCGTAGCGTAGCGTCTCGCGAGCGCGAGTACTCCGAACTCCGAACTTATCCTAACCAAGGTGTATCTCATTAATACGAGAAACGCTATAGTCAATACTTTTGTTACTGGATGATGGCTTCAATTGCTGCTTCTAGGGCGATCGCAATATGAGTCCAGTGAGTTCCTCCCTGGCAAAAGGCAATATAAGGTTCACGCAAGGGACCATCAGCCGAAAACTCAGAGGTACTACCATCAACAAATGTTCCACCAGCCATCACTAATTTACTCTCATATCCAGGCATCGAATCAGGAATAGGTTCCAAAAAAGAATCTACAGGAGAATGCTGTTGAATCGCTTTACAGAAGGCAATTAGCTTTTCTGGAGAACCTAATTGAACTGCTTGAATAATATCTCGACGGGGAACTAAGGGTAAGGGATTCACAGGATATCCTAACTGGTCAAAAACATAGGCGATTACATGACTTCCCTTCACTGCTTCCCCTACCATTTGTGGTGCTAGAAATAATCCCTGAAACATGAGACGATTTTGATTCAAAGTTGCCCCGCCACTACTGCCAATACCTGGTGCAGTTAAACGACAAGCCGCCGCCTCTACTAATTCTGCTTTTCCTGCTACATATCCTCCCGCAGTGATAATAGTACCACCAGGATTTTTAATTAAAGACCCTGCCATTAAATCTGCACCTACCGCCGTCGGTTCAAGGTCTTGGGTAAATTCCCCGTAACAATTATCTACAAAACAGACAGTATCAGGATTTTGCTTTTTGACCAACTCGACAATTCTGCTAATATCTTCAATCGATAAACTTTCTCGCCAAGAATAACCACAAGAGCGTTGAATCAAAACCAGGCGAGTCTTGCTAGTAACAGCAGTACTTAATGCTTCCCAGTCAATATTCCCCATCTCAGTTAACTCTAGCTGACGATAATCAATTTGAAAATCTTTAAGAGAACCCTGATTTTTGCCCCGTAAGCCAATTACCTCTTCCAAAGTATCGTAGGGTGCGCCAGCCACTGCCAGTAGTTCATCACCTGGACGTAGTATGCCATATAAAGCACAGGCGATCGCATGAGTACCAGAAACAAACTGTACCCTAACAGCAGCAGCCTCGGCATTCATAATTTGAGCAAAAACTTTATCTAAAGTTTCTCTTCCTAGATCGTCGTGTCCATAACCACTAACACTAGCAAAATGCTGCACGCCAACTCGATGATTGCGAAAAGCTATTAAAACTTTTTTTAGATTTTGCTTGACCTGGGTGTCAATACCAGAAAAAATCGATATTAGTGCTTTTTCTGCTTCTAATAGCAGATGCTTGGTTTTCATATTTTTGATGGAGTGGTTGGTGTTTTGTTTTTGGTTTTATCCCAGAAAACATTTTTGTTTTTTATGTCAATTCAATATTGGCGTGTTTTGATAACTAATCCCAGACAATTCCATTGAATAATATTTTGAGACGGCAACAAGTAAAAAAATAATATTTTTGCTTTTGTCTTCTACTTTATTAGTGTGTTGATTACACAGTATTGCATAGAGTTGAAATTTAGATTATTAAATGACAGTTGCTACATCAGAAAAAATTCCTCCAGCCTGGGGGACAATTATTTATATAGCTGCAATACATTTTGTGGCTTTACTTGCTCTTGTTCCCAGTAATTTTAATTGGAATGCTCTTGGAGTAGCATTCATTCTTTACTGTATTACAGCAGGGGTAGGAATAACTTTGGGATTTCATCGTCTTGTATCCCATCGCAGTTTTGAGGTTCCTAAATTACTAGAATATTTTTTAATTTTTTGTGGTACTATTGCAGGCCAAGGTGGTCCTTTAGATTGGATTGGGCTACATCGCATCCATCACCAACACTCTGACACTGAATCCGATCCTCACAACTCTCTCAAAGGCTTTTATTGGAGTCATTTAGGTTGGATGTTATGTCAAAATCCTGCCAATGAAAAGATTCCTCGCTATACCAAAGACATTTCTGGCGATCGCTTTTATCAATTTTGCCAATATGGAATGATACCGATCCAAATTATTTTAGGATTAATTCTGTATTATTTGGGTGGTTGGCCGTTTGTTATCTGGGGTATTTTTGTTCGTTTAGTAGTAGTATTTCATTGCACTTGGTTTGTTAACAGCGCAACTCATAAATCTGGTTATAAAAGTTATGAATCTAACGATACTTCTCTCAACTGTTGGTGGGTAGCAGTGCTTACTTTTGGTGAAGGCTGGCACAATAACCACCATGCCTTTCAATATTCTGCCCGTCATGGTTTAGAGTGGTGGGAAATTGACCTAACTTGGATGATGATTCAAACTCTGGCTTTTTTGGGTTTAGCAAAAAATATAAAATTACCGCCAAATAAAGCTAAACGGATTTAGAGATTGAACATCAAGCTATGTTCATAGGCAATAGATGAGTTGCAGGGCTATTTCATCTGTTGTCTATTTTTAATAGAACTACTCCAACTCTAACTTTAAAGAAGGCATTAACCTCTGCAAATTCTTCAGAGATTTCCCTTGCCAAGGATTTTTCTTAGCTCCGATCACCACCATCTGAATATTTTTGCGCTTACGAACATTAATCACAAATTTTGATAAAATGCTAATTCCAGAACTATTAAGAAAGCTCAACTCCTTAAGATCTAAAACTATTTTTTCTGGTTCTTGTTGAGCAACATTGTTGAGTAACTCCGATATAGAAGCGTATTCGGCTGTACCATTGAGACGCAGTGAACCATCAAAAATAATATTTTGAGATGTCTCGTCATATATTACGTTGTAGTTTTCAGTTTTAATCTCCATTGTCATCCTAAAAAAATCAATATTTGGATTAACTAACTAAATCATTCATTTATGACTCTAAATTACAGACATCAAGAAAAAAGTAATCATTAATAAGTCATCTTAGCCTTGAAAAGATTATTTATCCAAGATTGTTTGTCATATAACAAAATTAAAGTTAAATTTTGAGCTGCACCATTGTCGTTACAGCTATTTCACTAAAGTCCTGGGGTAAGGATTCAAACTTCCAGCCTAGTTTTGCCCCATAATCATTGAGCATAGTTAACAATCCCAAGCCAGACTCTTCGCATTCTTCTTCCAAAGCATTTTTTTCTAGTTGAGCAATATATAGTTCTTCAGGATCAGAATTCAGTAAAGTTTCTATGTGAGCCTGAAATTCCTGTGTTCGTTGGAAATGAATGCTGTTTGTTAGTTGAAAAATAATCAAGTCTGGATTTAAATGAATTTGAATACTAATCGGAAAAGGAGACATTTCTACAGCATATTTCATCGCATTTTCCAATAGTTCGTTGGCAATGTAACTAACTGCACTTTTAACTTCTGCCTGTTTTTCTGAATCTGGTTGTTGATTATCATTACCCAGAAAAAATGTACTGAGATAATCAGCCAGAAAATCCGCAGATAAGCAATTGTTACGCCATCTTTGACGTAGGGGAATTGAGCCGGGAGAAAAACTCAGGATTAAATACTCCTGACTAGGAGGTAGATTTTGAATAAAGTCACCTAATATTTGTTTAATAGCGATATTGCTAGAATTCATATAACCCGCTTAAGTAATAGTTAAAAATGCTTAATTTTGGCTCGACGTTATTTTTGTTTTAGTACAACCAAAGTAATATCGTCATATACCTTTTCCACTCCAATATGCGATCGCAAATCTTGAATAACCGCTTGCCTAATATTCTTTGCCGAATGCTGCCAGTTTTTTTGCACCATGCTGCATAACCTCTCTAGTCCATAATGCACTCCTAAATTGTTTTCCGCCTCTGTAATACCATCGGTATAAAGTATTACGACATCACCTTGATTTAAATGAACTTGTGCTTGAAATACAAAATCTTCAATCGTTTCTTCTAATCCAATCGGAAATCCTAAATCAATGGTGTCTACTCTTTCGATCGCTCCCCCAGAACGAACTACAACCATTTCTTCATGTTGACCACTTAAACTAAGAACACTATCGTAATAATCCACTAAACACAGCGATAGATTTTTATCAGAATCCATGCGTTGTACATTCTTATAAATGGTACGATTGAGTACCTCAAAAAACTTCTTCGGATCGGTCTCATTATTTTCCATTAAAGTACGTACAGCCGTTTGCACCATCAGCATCAAAACACCACTTTCTAAACCATGTCCTGTTACATCTCCGATGCCAATAGTAATGCGTCCATGATGTTGCAAGACATCATAATAATCTCCCCCAACTTCATCGGCAGGTTCCATAAATCCTGCAATTTCTAGACCTTCGATTTGACTTAGTTCTTTTTCCTTGGGTAAAAGCATCATTTGTAGACGCTGAGTAATATCTAGTTCCGCACTAAGGCGCATATTCTCTGCTTGCAAGCAATTATTGAGCTTGCTTATCTGCTCATTTGCTGTGGCTAGTTGTTCTAAATAAGATGCTTGTTGATCTCTGAGCCTTTTTTGTTCTAAACAAGCGCCTAATCTTGCCTTTAGTAATACTGGGTTGAAAGGTTTAGCCAGATAATCGGCTGCTCCCATTTTGATACATTTCACCACGCTGTCAATTTCATCGAGAGCCGAGATCATAATTGTAGGGATATGTCCCCAAGAGCTACTGCGAATCCACTTTAGGACTTGATAGCCATTAATTTCTGGCATGATAATATCAAGTAGGATTAGGTCATAAGCACCTGTTTGAATCATTGTTATTGCTTGTTTTCCATCAACAGCCGTAGCAACTTGATAACCCTGTTCTTTCACTTGACGAGAAAGCAAATCTCGATTGGTTTCGTTGTCGTCTACGATCAAAATAGTATAGTTATGAGTTTTTAGAGGTAAATCAGATTCAGCTGCTAAAAGAAAACCCGAATCAATGATCAGGTCTATTTCTGAGGTTTTAGCTATGGCGTTCTCTGGTAAATTATCTAAAGAATTACTATCTATTTTCTGAGGTGAAATTTTAAGTAGAGTATCAATGTCTTTTAGTAGTTTATTAGCGGCAGTGCTAATTTTTTCTATATCGGCAATAAAATCCGTCTCAATTAGAGGAATTAGCTGGTGACATTTACTAATAACTACCTTGGTTGGTTTTTGCAGTTGAGCTTTTAGTTCTGGATTAGTAATAATTTCTGGCAGATTTAGCTGATTATTGGGTAATGTTGGGGGATTCAAAAAAGTATTAATTGCAGCTAGTAATTGAACCCCACATTCTCGAATTTGCTCTAGCTCATTGAAATACTCAACATTGAGATCTAGCTCTTCAATTTCTTCGATAATCATCTCACTATAGCCAATGATGGCGTTGATCGGCGTACGAAGTTCGTGACGCAGATGAGCGAGTATAGATAATTGAGATTGACTATCTGTGATCATTTATCTGTGGTCATTGAGAATATAAGTGAGATTGAACTAAGTTAACATAGGTGCAATTAGAGTAACTGCCATGTTTTATTGATCGGGTTAAATTTTAGGTAGATTCCAAAAAAGCCTGAATTTTTGTTAATAATCTAGATAGCTCGATCGGTTTAGTATCGTAATCATCACAACCAGCTGCTAAAGCTTTGTCGCGATCGCCAGACATAGCATGAGCTGTTAAGGCAATTACAGGAATCAACTCAGTAGCCCTATCTGCTTTGATATTTTTAGTAGCTTCCCAACCATCCATTACAGGCAAACTCATGTCCATCAAAATTAAGTCGGGAGTTTCTGACTTGGCCATTGCAACTCCATCTGCACCGTTAACCGCCATAACGATTTCGTAGCCTCGACGTTTTAAACGTCGCGAGAGCATATCTCGGTTCATTTCGTTGTCTTCAACTAACAATATTTTGGGCATGATTTTAAGAACATTAAGGTAAATATTGCACTAAATATTTTGATTTACTTATTTATAGACACAGTAGTTGCTGGGTTTTTCTGGCGAGAAATTGCTTCATCTAGCAGATGACTTACTTCGTTAAATAATACTGAGCGTTGATATGAACCTTTCTCAAAAATTTTGCTAACTCCTCCATTTAACTTTTGACGCTCCTCTGGCGTAATGCTTTTGGCAGTTAAAATAACTACAGGAATAGAACACCACTGTTCGTTTTGTTTTAGTCGATGAACTAATTCAAAACCATCCATTTCTGGCATCATCAGATCGGAAAGAATTAATCCTGGAGAACAATTTTGTAGTTTTATTAATGCTTCATATCCATTTTCTGCTTCTATCACTTGCCAATTTTCCATTTTTAATTGACGACACAACATTTCTCTGACACCAGGATCGTCTTCTACCACTAAAATTGGCTCAGAATTAGAGACTGGTTTAAATTTACCGATAATAGTTTCTAATTTTTGATTATTAATTGGTTTAAGTAAATATTCTGCTGCTCCCAAAGCATAACCAAGATTTTGATCATCTACCATACTCATCATGACTACTGGAATATCTGCTGTCTGAGGATTAGCTTTAAGAGCCGTCAATACCGACCATCCATCCATACCAGGCATCATTACATCGAGAGTAATAGCTTCAGGTTTGAGCATTTTTGCTAAACGGACTCCCTCTGCACCACTACTGGCTGTTTTGACCTTAAATCCTTTTTTGCCTAAAAAGCGTTTCAATAAATCGTGAATTGTGGGATCATCATCAATTACTAAAATGGTATTTTTGGTAGTTGAATCATCATCCTTCTTTGAGCTAAAAGTTTCTGGGGATTGATTTAATTTTTGTTTGGTCGAGTCTACTACCTGAACTGGAAGATGAATTGTAAAAGTTGAGCCTGTTCCTAATTCACTTTCAACGTTAATATCTCCCCCCATCATTTGACAGAACTTTTTAGTGATTGCCAAACCTAAACCAGTCCCACCATATTTACGAGTAGTAGAGGCATCAGCTTGGGTAAAAGCCTGAAAGAGCTTGCCTATTTGTTCTTGGTTCATCCCAATTCCTGTATCGGCAACCTTAAAGGAGATCCATTGTTTGCTTTCGGCAGTATAAGAAGTAACATCTAAAGTAATCTTGCCATTTGTGGTAAACTTACTCGAATTACTAAGTAAATTAAACAAACTTTGACGCACCTTAGTTAGATCTGCGTGCATCATATCTAGATTTTCTGCCAGATTAAATTCTAAATTATTATTATTTTTTTCAATTAAGGGATGAATAGTCGATACTGTCTCTTGAATAAGGCTCTTGATATCAAAAGTTTCTAAATATAGTTCCATACGACCAGCTTCAATTTTAGAGAGGTCGAGAATATCATTAATTAGACTGAGAAGATGTTTTCCTGCACTGTGAACTTTACGTAAATCAGGAATGAAATCATCTTGTCCAATATCTTCCGCTTCTTCCATGAGCATCTCGCTATAGCCGATAATGGCATTCATTGGAGTCCGTAATTCATGACTCATATTGGCCAGAAATTGGCTTTTAGCCTGATTGGCTTTTTCGGCTTCAGTCATACTCTTGGCTAATTCCGCAGTGCGTTCTTTAACCCGAATTTCTAAATCTTTTTTTTGTTCTACTAGTTCTAACTGAGCTTGTCGTAAGGTTTTAAGAGTACGAGAAAGTTTATTAGTACGTTCTTCAACTCTTCTTTCTAGTTCTTGATTTAGCTTCATTAGAGAGCCTTCTACACGCTCTCGTTGAAGAATTTCTCTTTTGAGCATTCTATTTTGCCCTTCTAAAGTTCGGGCTAGATTACGCAGTTGTAACTGTACTCTAACCCTAGCCAATACCTCTTCTCGCTGAAATGGCTTGGTTATATAGTCAACTGCACCGATCGCAAAACCTCTGACTTTATGCTCAGTATCAGAGAGGGCAGTCATGAAAATAATGGGAATATCAAAAGTATCAGGATTTGATTTGATTTGCTGACAAGTTTGATAGCCATCGATGCCAGGCATCATCACATCCAGCAGAATTAGCTCTGGTTTGTAATACTGTATTTGCTCAATGGCATTTTCTCCGTCGATCGCCACAGCAACTTGAAACCCTGCTCTAGTTAAGGTTTCTGAAAGAACTTCTAGGTTATTGTGGTTATCATCCACAATTAAAATACT
>JASJDX010000005.1 GCA_030064975.1 Pleurocapsa sp. MO_192.B19 | reverse complement strand
GGTACATTCGTTCTTACCGACGGGGTGCAAGGGTCTTTAACCAATTTTAGGGGTTTTTCGCCCCTTTCCCCTCACTTTTTTCTGCGCTCAAAATCTCTGTAACTTTTGTTACCTCAAGGTTATCAGCTTGTTCAGCAAACCCTAATTAGCGGCTGAGAGATATACTGAGTGCTAAACAACAGGCAAAAAAGAAAAAAAAAAAACCCTGTTCAATAACTTAAAGTTTAAATAAACTAATCACAAGAATTAGATTAAAAAACAAATTAGTGAGTTGATAAAAATGAGTTCTCTGACTGGAAAAGTAGCCATTGTTACTGGTGCTTCACGAGGCATTGGACGAGCTATAGCCAAACGCTTAGCTAGAGACGGTGCCGATGTTGTAGTCAACTACGTTAGCAATGCTGCTAAGGCACAAGAAGTAGTTTCGGAGATTGAAGCCAATGGCCAAAAGGCTTTGGCTGTGAAAGCAGATTTAGGTCAAATTCCTGAAATTCGTAACCTATTTAAGGAAACAATCAGTTTTTTTGGAAAGCTAGATATTTTAGTTAACAATGCATCTTTCTTTCCATCCCCAATTCCCTTGACGGAAGTAACCGAAGAGGACTTTGATCAAGTGTTTGCAATTAATGCAAAGGGGAACTTTTTTTCCTTGCAAGAAGCTGCACGGCATATGGAAAAAGGCGGGCGCATCGTTAATTTTTCATCCAGCGTTACCGTTGCTGGTGCTGAGGGCTACACACACTACTCAGGTACAAGAGCAGCAATCGAGCTGTTCACAAAATCTGCTGCTAAGGAGTTGGGTCCACGCGGGATTACAGTCAACACCGTAGCACCTGGACCAACAGATACAGAACTTTTTAGAGCATCTTTTCCAGAAGGCAAAGATGCAGAGATCGCCAAAGCTTCTCCATTAGGTCGTATTGCACAGCCTGAAGACATTGCTGATATAGTCGCATTTATAGTCAGCCATGATGCACGTTGGATAACTGGTCAATTGACTCGTGCGGTCGGCGGAACAACGGCTTCGTGAGATTGATTTTAGTATAAAAACTCAGCAGATACTCGTGTATTGTAACACTATTGGTAAAAGCATAGTAAACGTTTCAGCCTTCATTAATCATTACTTTGCAGGATTACTCTCAGAAACTCCTCTCCAACTTTGAATAACTTTCAGCACACTTTAAGTAAAACTTTAATAGAATGAATCCTAATACAGACCCTATCAAACGCGAACGCACAGTCCAAGTAGTTTCGGACTTTTTTAATCTCCTAGAGACGATGAACATTGAGCAATGGATTGATCTGTGGACTGAGGATGGTGTTCACCACATGCCTTACGCTCCCTCAGGGTTTCCCAACCGCGTAGAAGGCAAAACAGCAATCTATCGTCATTTTAATGTACTTCCCAAGACGATAAAAAGAATGGCATTCGTCGACCGAAAGATTTATCCGATGCTAAACTCCGATCAGGTCTTCGCCGAGTACCGTGGCGAAGTTGAAATTGCTGATACTGGTCGTCCTTATAACAACAACTATTGTGGATTGTTCCAATTGCGGGAGAATCGGTTAGTATCCGTGACAGAGTATTTCAATCCACTCGTTTTTATCGAAGCTTTTGGAGATACGTTGCAAAAAGTTTAAATGGACAAAAAAACTTTGTGACTAACTATATTTCCCTTGTATTATTCTAGATCTAAGAGAACAAGATCCTGTCGGAGAATTGAAACAGATAGAACAGGAAAACAAGGATTGGTAGTCAACCCGCTGCAAAGCTATACGGGGTGTGGCAACGATTAGTTGATTTCACTCCCATACAACAAGGAAAAGACTAAATCGTGAGTAAATCAATTTCAGTCAATTTAAATGAAACCGTCCTAAATTCGATCGCTATTGTCCGAGACAATCTTTTTCCAGAATCGGTGGAATACAACCCTAATACAGATCAATTCCTTCTCAGTTCTGTAACGGAGGGAAGTATCTACACTACCAACGAAGATGGCAGTGTATCTCCTTTTATCGAAGACGAGCGTCTAATATCTAGTATCGGTCTTGCTATCAATGAGGAACAAAATCGACTTTTTGTCCTTAATTCAGATGGAGGTAGCAGTATTCGGTCAAGTCCAGAAACAGAAAATCAACTAGCTACTTTAGGTATTTTCAATCTGTCAACAGGCGAATTAATTGACTATGTAGATTTGAGCAGTCTGCGTCCAGAAGAACCTCACTTTGTTAATGATATTGACATTGACGATGAAGGTAACGCCTACGTTACTGATAGTTTGTCGCCCATTATTTACAAAGTCGATCCAGAAGGTAACCCATCGATACTTCTAGAGGACGAACAGTTTGCAGGAGAAGGATTTAATCTCAACGGAATTATTGCACATCCCAATAATTATTTGATAGTTACTGACAGTAATGATGGTTTACTGTATAAAGTCCCGCTGGATAATCCAGAGCAGTTCACTCAAGTTCAACTTGATCGAAGTTTAGGTAATACTGACGGTCTACTTTTAGCCGATGAAGATGAATTAGTTGTTGTTAGCAATGAAAATGCAATCAGCGAATTTAACGACGAATCCTCTAATCAAGTATTCAGTTTACAGAGTGATGATAATTGGGAGTCTGCTGAAATAATTGACGAATTGGATCTTGGGAATGATGCTTTTCCTACTACAGCAAATATCTTAGATGGGGAAATATTGGTTTTGGATTCTAAGTTCGATATATTCTTAGCTGGTGGAACAACCGATGAATTTGCAATTCAGACAGTTGGTTTGATCGATACTCAAAATCAAGGTGAAAATATAAACGCAACTGACATTGTACCTATCTTCGGTAGCAACAATTCTGACCAACTTTTTGCCGACACGGGTGACTTGATATTTGGAGGCAATGGCAGTGCCAACTGATGCATCAGTTGGCACTGGTAATAATTACCTGTTTGGTAATGACCGAAAAAACTCTTGGAGCGCAAGCCTCCGTGATTTATCCGTGAGGTTAGCGTGGGGATTTTAATCCCTACCTGATTCATGGTATTATTCTTGTAATGGTAAAGAACCAGAATTATAATGCTGTAGCTTCCAGCCGTATCCTTACTTACGCTGCTACGCACGAGACTAGGAGGGTAGAAGCAATAAAACAAAAGTATCTGATTAGCGATAAAGACAAGTAAACATCGCGACAGATTGTCAATGCAAGCATTCTAGTCAGTAGTCGGGGTTCATGGTAGCCTCCGCACGTAGCTCATCACTTTGGTGTTGAGAATCCCCTGAATTTAGCAGCGAAAAAAGCAAGCTTTTGGAGAAATGCGTATTCATGGGGAGTATATCAAGGGAACGACCTACTCTTGTAATGTTTAATTAGGTGGAGCTACTTAAGCAAACAAAAGGAAATAAGAAAAATTATGTCTCTCAATAACTATTACACATTAGGACGTTCTGGATTGCGCGTCAGTCGTCTAGCTTTAGGAACAATGACTTTTGGTACTGAATGGGGTTGGGGTGCAGATCGTCAAACTGCCCAAACTCTATTTAATGATTATGTCGATGCTGGGGGCAATTTTCTGGATACTGCCGATCTTTATACCAATGGTACAAGCGAGACTTGGTTAGGGGAGTTTATTGCCGAACGTGATTTACGAGACAAAATGGTCATTGCTACTAAATTTTCCTATAATGCTGAGCCTGGAAATCCTAATGCAGGGGGGAATGGGCGTAAAAATATTCTGCGGGCTGTAGAGGGGTCACTTAAACGTTTAAATACTGACTATATCGATCTCTACTTACTCCATACTTGGGACAAAATTACCCCTGCTGAGGAGGTCATGCGTACTCTAGATGATTTGGTACGCTCTGGGAAGGTGCGTTATGTTGGTCTTTCTGATGTCCCTGCTTGGTATGCTTCCCGCGCTCAAACAATTTCCGAGTTAAGAGGCTATGAAACTCTCTCTACCCTACAACTAGAATATTCCCTAGTCGAACGCAACATCGAAAATGAGTTTGTTCCTTTTGGTACGGAACACGGTATGGGAATTATGGTGTGGAGTCCTTTGGCTAGTGGTTTACTCAGTGGAAAATATCGACCCAGCGAAGGTGGAGGAATGGGAGAAGGTCGTTTAGAAGCAACCAAAAATGTCAATAATCCCGCTTTTCAAAAGTTTACGGAAAGAAACTGGAAAATTGTTGCCGAGTTAGAAGCTATAGCGAAAGAAATGGGACACAGTATGGCGCAAGTAGCTGTTAATTGGGCTGCCAATCAGCCAGGTATCGCTTCGGTGATTGTTGGTGCAACCAAAACTCATCAGCTTAAAGATAATCTACAGGCATTGGATTTTACTATCCCCCAAGAGCTTTTAACCCGCCTAAATGAAGCAAGTTCTCCAGAATTAAAATTCCCCTACTTTTTCTTCAGTGCGGAAATGCAAGCTATGCTTCACGGAGGAGTAACAGTAGGTGCTAAACCTCAACATTATTATCCCCTAATTGAAACTAGTGGTAGTAGTGCTGGTGTTGAATTAGGTGATGACAACAACAATGAATAACTTAGAATATACATAAACTAATCACAAGGATTAAGTTAAAAAATAAATCAGTAAGTTGATAAAAATGAGTTCTTTGAATGGAAAAGTAGCAATTGTAACTGTTGCTTCTAGAGACATTGGACATGCTCTAGCTAATTGCTTAGCTAGAGACTGTGCCAATATTGTAGTCAACTACGTAAGTTTTTAGGTAATTATAATCGTGTCAAATTTTTCACGCCGTAAAGCTATCAGTTTAGGTACTGCTGCGAGTGCTGCTAGTCTAGCAACTGCGTTTGCAGCATCTACCGCTCAATCTAATACTCAACAGCCTATTGCTTCAACAACTGGGCAAGTGAATCCAAATGGTCAGTTTTCGGAAAAAGTTGTTTTGATTACAGGGGCAACATCAGGCATCGGAGAAGCTGCTGCTCGCGCCTTTGCCACTGAAGGAGCAATTGTTCATTTTTGTGGTCGGCGAGAAAATTTAGGAAATCAAGTTGCTCAAAGTATTGAAGCATCTGGTGGTAAAGCAACCTATCAAAAGGCTGATGTTAGAGAGGAAAGAGATGTTAAGGCTTTGATAGATAGTTGCGTAAAACGTTATGGTCGGATAGATATTGCATTTAATAATGCAGGTATAGATCGCCCTCCTGCTCCTTTGGCAGACACTACCACTGAAGTATGGGATGATATCATGAACACCAATGTACGTGGCATATTTTTAGCCATGAAGTATGAAATCCCGCAAATGCTCCAACAGGAGAGTGGAATAATCGTCAACATGTCTAGCATTGGTGGACATCGGGTATTTCCGAATATTAGTCCGTATCATGCCAGCAAATATGCGGTTGAAGCGATTACCAAAGGAGCTGCAAAAGAATATGCGGAACAGAACATTCGGGTTAATGCGATCGCTCCTGGTTTAGTCGAGACAGCTATGACGGAGCGAGTTGTTCGTGATTGGAACGTTACCCGTGAGGAGTTAGCATCTGGTTATCCTATAAATCGGATTTCTACTCCAGAGGAGCAAGTTCGTGTCGTGATGTTTATGTGTAGTCCAGAAGCTTCTTATATGACAGGAGCAATAGTCTCTGTGGATGGAGGAGGTTGGGGGTGATAACATCACCTATCGAAAGCAGCCCGATGCAGTCTGTTAGAAAGAATCCATTCTCAATCAGTGACCACTGAGCGTAAATAGTCAAAACCCTGGCTGATAGACACAAGTAGATAAAAAGCAGAAACAGCGTAAAAAAATGGGCAGTGAACGTGAGACACTGAAATTGCGAAAAACCAGTGAAAAATCATGACTCAACACCCACCTCTTTATCATCAACTACTGCAATACTTAGGTCAATACAGTCATTACTCAGATAAAAGGCATCTAGTTACGTTGAGTTGGATGGTGATGGGAGTGTTGCTAAGTCAAAGTCTTTGTTTGACAGAGTGGGAGCCCTTTGTCGTTAGCCGTGCAATCCAGGCTCAAAGCTACCAGAAACGATGGGGTCGCTTTTTAAAAAACCATAGAGTCGAAGTGGAGAAAATTTACCTTCCTTTAGTAATGGCGGCAATTAGCAATTGGTCGAAAGGAAGACTGTATTTAGCGATAAATTCCTTATTTGCGGATAAGTTACTCAGATTTGTTAAGATATACCAAGGTTCTTTAGCAAATTTTTGACGATAGTTTCTGCGATATTTAGCAGCTAAATTAAAACCACTAAATTCCTTTGTTTTTGTAACTCTAATTCCTGGATAAAAAAAGGCAGTACCAGGAGCTAATCCTAACTCTTTTAATTGCAACCAAATCTGATCTTCTAACTCCACATATTCATTCTTTTTTAATCGTAAGCTTAGATAGACCTTTGCTTATTCTGATAACCATTTGGCTAAATCGATACTACAAAATTCTCTATCTCCTAAAACCACAATTTTCAACTCTTTTAAGATTACCAATACTGGTTCTAAAACTGTTTTTTGTTGTGCTAAATTACTATTTACCTTGAGGGGCAATAATCGAAGATATATTGGGATTCCTCGACGTTAATACAATGAACTAACCATTAATAAATTTATCCCTCTTCACTGGCTTCTATCAATAACAAGATAAATTACTGCTCCTGGCTCATATTTTTCTTCTATCCAGGATTTAATTATGAGAAATCATAGTGTCTTAACATTAAATTTCCTAAGAGATAAAAATCTTTGTAGTTTGACAATTCTACTTTTTAACAATGATTTGGAACATAAAAATACAAACCCACATCAAAATATAGACCATTGTTGCTTTCATAAAGACTGTTTAAACTAAACTTGAGTTTTAATTTATAAAAACATTGGTAAATGGATTTTTTTAGCTTGATAAAATGCGAAAGTTTATTCTCAAAAGAGAGCAAAGATCTTGAAAAATTCCCAAAAAAATAACTCAATTGGTTGGTTAGATTGTAAACCAGCCACTTTAATAGGTACTTGTATAGCTGCAATAATGTTGACAACCGACGTTACCAGCGTCGGAGTAGCCCTAGACAGCATTCGTCAAGATTTAAATGCTAACTTTGCTCAATTGCAGTGGGTTATAAATGCTTACAACTTGACCTTCGGAGCATTGTTACTCGGTGCTGGTTCTCTGGCAGATTTATGGGGTCGCCGTCGCGTCTTCACCATTGGTGTTGCTCTTTTTATTATTGCAGCTCTTCTGTGTGGACTGTCTCAAGATCCTCTGATGCTCAATCTAGCTCGAGCTGCGGAAGGTATTTGTGCAGCACTTGTTTTACCAACAGGTCCTGCCTTAATTGCTAGTGCGTTCAGTGACAGTTCAGAAAGAGCCAAAGCCTTTGCCTTTGTGGGGGCTTCCTTTGGTGTTGGTCTTGCCTGCGGACCATTGTTAGGGGGTGTGCTGACTAGCACCTTGAGCTGGCGATGGATTTTTATTATTAACGTGCCTGCTGGCTTAGCCATCCTTGTGTTTGCAGTTCCAAAAATGTGCGAATCTAAAGATCCAGAAGCAACAGGCTTTGATAGTCTTGGTCTTGTTAGCTTTAGCATATCTTTGTTTCTTCTCGTCTACACTTTAATTAGCGGCGCCGAGCTTGGGTGGAGCAGTCCGAAAGTTCTGGGAATGTTGATTGGATTCTTGGTAGGAATCACCCTTTTTATCACAGTCGAGCGTGGTCAGAATCACCCTATGTTCGATCTAAAGTTGTTTCGCAAACCTACTTTTATTGCTGCTCAGATACTACCAATGGTACTTTCGTTTGGTTTTGTTACCCCATTAATTTATCTTCCACTTTTTCTTCAAGGAACTGAAAACTACTCCCCAATTGAGGCTGGACTAGCGATACTTCCCCTGACTATTCCTATGTCAATAGTTCCTATCTTAGTTGGTCGTTTAGTAGCACGGTTTTCAATACGTAGATTAGTTAGTATTGGTCTGGTGTTGAATGGTTTGGGTGCCTTCTGGTTGAGCGGAGTTGTTGTAGAAACTGAAAGGTTGACATTAATAGGTGCATTGCTAATTATTGGCATCGGCTCTGGAATAGTAAATGGACAAACAGATAACCTAGCCGTAAGCACGGTTTCCTCTGCTCGTAGTGGGATGGCAACAGGAATCTTTAATACAATGCGTCTTACTGGTGATTCAATCACAATTGCCGGTGCTGGGGCTCTTCTATTTGGACTAACTCAAAATCGTCTAACTGATTTACTATGGGGAACTTCTGTTGAACTAGGAAATTCCGCTACAGAGATTATAAATCAGGTAGCGCGTGGTGATATCAGTGGTGCAACAGTCTCTGGAGGACAAGAATTATTTACCGAAGCTGCTGTTATAAGTTATTCGAGTGCGTTTAGTAATTTATTGGTAATAACTACCTGTGTCTCTTTTGTTGGAGCTTTGTTGATGCTAACTTTAATTCGGTCACAAGACATATATTCTTCGGATACTTCCTCTTCCCAACAACCGCAGAAGTCAACTGAAATACTTTCAAAACAAGCGCAATATTAGCAATTTTAGGTAAAAGCATATCAATCTCTTCTTCTAGTAATAAGAGCAGATATAAAACGCGTTGAGTTTCATTTTTAGTTCCGTTTTGCGCCGAACAGTATTTAATGTCTTAATCTACAGTTGTATATTTCGAGACGATAGGGCTGAATTATTGCGGGATGATTTCTTGAATTCGCTTAGATAAAGTGATTCAACGAATAGTTTGGTTAAGTGTAAAATTACCCTAACATTTTATTTAGGTTATTCACTATCAAGCTTCACCATCTTATCATTATTCAACGTCTATATGGTTTTGATAGAACAATCTTAATTAACCTATTAACTAAATGAAAAGGTAGTGAACATTTTTATCTCTCCTCTGTGGACAACTTCTTATCTACTAGCAGAAGTAACGAATGGTGAAGCCTATACTAAAGCAGTAGTCGCTTCTTTAATGGTGACTGCTGGCACGATCTTTCTTCTAAGCGTCCTTTTAGGTGAACTCTGCGTTCGTTTGAGTTTGCCAACAGTGTTGGGAGATTTGGCAACTGGCGTAATCATGGGTGGTTCCATACTTAGTATTCTGGTTTTCTCCGAAGTGGGCGAACAAGCTAACAGCACGATGCTTCAATTTCTGGAATGGGTAACACAAGCCGATCCTGAAACCACACTCGCCGCTTACCAATTTCAAATGCGAGCGTTTATCAATGAAAGTGCCAACATTGGGTTATTGACTTTGTTGTTTGTTACCGGGCTCGAATCGGATTTAGCCGAGTTGATCCAAGTTGGAACTCAAGCTGCTACAGTTGCGGTTACTGGTGTAGTTTTACCTCTAGTCATAGGCGCAATCACTCTGAGCGCCCTGTTTGATGTGCCAACAATTCCCGCGCTTTTTGCCGGTGCCGCTTTAACTGCTACCAGTATTGGAATTACAGCTAAAGTGCTACAAGATCTCGGTCGCCTCCAGTCTAGTGAAGGTCAGATTATTTTAGGTGCGGCAATTCTTGATGATATTTTAGGTATTGTGGTTCTGGCGATCGCCCTGAGTCTAGTCGAAACTGGAGAAATTGAAATTACCAAGATCATCTCTCTTTTAATTAGTGCCACAATTTTTGTTTTAGTAGCAATTTTACTCAATCGCTATTTTTGTCCTGTTTTTACGCCCATAGTGGAGCGTTTCAAAAATCCTGCGGCGTTAATGTTGTTTTCTCTAATTTTTCTCCATATACTAGCTTTGACAGCAATTGGCATTGGTTTAGAAGCATTATTAGGAGCCTTTGCGGCAGGGTTAGTTTTGGGAGGAATGAGTATTAAGGAACGATTGGCACAGTTGTTTGAACCTTTTGTTTACGTATACACAACTGTATTTTTTGTCACTATTGGGGCTAGAGTTGACCTGAGCGTTCTTAATCCTTTTGTTGCAGAAAATCGAGAAAGTTTGATTATTGCCGCTTGTTTAATTACGATTGCTGTAATTGGGAAGATAGGGGCTGGGTTTGTTACTTTCACCGATAAACCAATTAATAGGCTGGCGATTGGAGTAGGTATGATTCCTCGTGGTGAAGTAGGATTAGTGTTTGCTGGTTTAGGCGCAGCGACGGGAGTTCTATCCGAATCTCTCGATGTCGCAGTTATTATTATGGTAATTGTTACTACTTTGATTGCACCTTTTCTGCTGAGATTAGTTTTTCGATCATCAATAGAAAAGATAGAAGAATCACGAAAAGTAGAGGCAATTCAAGAATTGGCAGGAGAAAAATTTTAAAGATAGAGCTGTTGTAAAAGACAAAGATTTATAAAGCGATAGGGACAAGAACAAACTATCTACAGCCAAATGTAACCCTCAATCCCTACAGGGGGGATACCCCGAAGTATAGTGACTGTTGCAATTTAGCAGAGACGTTCAATTCTTCTGATAATTCTTTGTTAAGCTTTGAACAATTTTTTCTAACTATAGATAATTTTACTCAGTTTTCAACCTATGACTAACTCTAAATACAGACAGGACATCGATCTTCAATTAGACCAGCAGCTATCAAAAATTAAAGTTCAATTAGAAGAACTGGATCGGCGCGTCTTGGAATTAGAAAAAAATGCTAGTAAAACTGCCACAGTTACACCATCTTCTGAAAAAGAGTCATCAGAAATAGCCACAAAAATATCAGAATTAAAAGAAAACTTTTTTCTTGTATCAGATATTTACAGATATAGAAATTTGCAAAATTATCTAGTAGAAGAAAAATGGTCAGAAGCCGATACCGAAACGATCGATTTAATCCTAAAAATAACAGAGAAAGAAATCGAAGATTTATCTCCAGAAGATATTAAACAAATTCCCTGTAAGGATCTGATGACAATTGACCAACTCTGGCGTAAACATAGTAAAAATCGCTTTGGATTTAGTATTCAGTTAGGTGTTTACCAAGAATTAGGTGGAAATTTGGATACGACGGTCGAACAAAATCGAGAATTAATTGCCAAGTGGGGCGATCGCCTCGGATGGCACGAAAAAGGTCGTTGGTTGAAATGTAGCGAACTCGACTACAGTTTAAACGCACCAACAGGTTGTCTTCCGTCGCGCTGGTGGAATTCTCCTTATGGCTCAAAAATGACCAATTTCTTCTTAGGACGTTTGATAAGTTGTAATTTGTGAGTTGGGGCGAGATTACCAAAAATACTATTGGGTGAGACAAGAAGAAATTATTAGTAATTAAAGTATCGATTGCATTATGCCATAGCTAAACTTTAAAACACAATAAGAGGAGAAACTAATGCAATACAAATTACTACGAAAAAGCGAACTAATAAGCTCAAAGTTATGTTTGAGAAAATAACCTTTTTCTCTTTTTTTCCGGCTAATTCAGGATATTATCGCCGAACAAATTCCTTCCAAACAAGGCAAACAGAATTCCAGAGTAATCAAAAAAGCTCGTTCTAAATTTCCCTCTAAAAAATCGATTCATCAAGAAATGTCTTGACCGCCAAAACAGCCTAATTTTTTCAATCATCAACACTGCTTAATTCTTAACCGAGAAGTATTACAATCACAACTCTATTGAGCCAAAGTGAAATCTAATTTAATCAACTCAACTTCTGTATCTAGCAAATCAAAAACTACACTAACTTTCATCGATGCTGTAGCTCTAATCATTGGAGCAGTAATTGGTGCAGGGATTTTTGAAACGCCAGCTTTTATTGCTGCCAATGCTGGCAGCGAAACAGTAGTGCTGTTCGTTTGGTTACTGGGGGGTGGAATGTCCTTGGTCGGTGCTTTATGCTATGCGGAGCTAGCAACAGCTTATCCTCATGCAGGAGGCAATTACTACTATCTTCAGCGCGCCTTCGGTCAACAGATTGCTTTTTTGTTTGCTTGGGCACGCATGACAACAATTCAAACTGGATCGATCGCCCTTTTGGCTTTTGTATTTGGGGATTATGCTTCCCAGATCTTAAATTTAGGTGACTATTCTGCTTCGATTTATGCCGCTTTAGCAATTGGAATTTTAACCATTTTAAATCTTATTGGTATTCGCCAAGGAAAGTGGACGCAAAATTGGTTGACAGTAGCAAAAGTCTTCGGGTTGTTGTTAGTTGTCATTGTTGGTTTGGTGTTTGCTTCCCCTCCTGCTTCTGTAGAGCCTATTGAAGCTGCCTCGGGAAACATAGGAACAGCAATGATTTTTGTACTTTTATCCTATGGCGGTTGGAATGAAGCTGCATATATCTCAGCCGAGTTACGCAACCTCAAGCGTAATATGGTGCGATCGCTGCTTTGGAGTATTGGCATTATTACAGCGATTTATTTGGCAATTAACATAGCCTACATTCGGGGATTGGGTTTAGAAACAATGGCAGCATCAGAAGCAGTAGCATCAGAACTAATGCGTCGTGCTGTCGGAACACCTGGAGCCTGGTTAATTAGCCTTCTGATTGCTGTGGCTACTTTAGGTGCAATTAATGCCACGATTTTTACTGGTGCTAGAACTAACTATGCCCTAGGAAAAGATTTTGCTCTATTCGGTTTTTTGGGAAGTTGGCATCGACGCACTCAGGCACCGACTTCGGCTTGGTCGATGCAGGCAGCGATCGCACTTTTCCTAGTTTTACTGGGAACGCTAACGCGCAGGAGCTTTAAAACGATGGTAGATTACACTGCCCCTGCATTTTGGTTCTTTTTTCTGCTGACCAGCTTGTCTTTATTAGTGTTGCGGTTCAAAGAGCCAGGAATTCCCAGACCTTTTGAAGTACCTTTCTACCCTTTTACACCGATTCTCTTTTGCCTAATTTGCGCTTATCTGCTGTATTCGAGCCTTGTCTATACGGGCGTTGGCGCACTTGTCGGCCTAGCCATATTAATCGCTGGCGTACCACTGTTGTTATGGTCTCGTCAGAAAAAAGTTTGAACCCAAATGTCAATTGTTTATCTGAACGGAAAATATCATGAAATTACAAAAAAAAGTCAGGTTTTGGCTAACAACTTTAAGTGTTAGTAGTTTGGTAATAGTTGGATCTACTCAGCAACGAAACTTTAGTGAGACTCTTGCTGAACCTCAAACTCAACAACCTATAACTTTAGTACAAACCCAACCTACAACTGATGCACCTAGCGTACCTTTTGTCCCCACGCCAGAAAATGTTGTGAATCAAATGCTCGAATTGGCAAATGTATCGAGCGACGATATTCTTTACGATCTTGGTAGTGGAGATGGTCGAATTCCCATTACCGCAGCCGAGAAATATGGGACTCGCAGCACTGGTGTAGAAATCGATCCAGAACTCGTACGGCGTAGTCGAGAAAATGCTGAATCAGCAAATGTTGCCGATAACGTGGAGTTTTTGCAACAAGACTTGTTCGAGATCGATCTAAGCGAAGCAACTGTAGTTACTCTTTATTTACTACCAGATGTTAACCTCGAACTTCGTTCTAAACTACTGCAAGAACTTGAACCAGGGACGCGAGTCGTATCCCATGATTTTAATATGGGAGAGTGGCAACCCGAGCAAGTTGTTCGAGTGCAAGGTCCAACTCGTCAGCATACTCTTTATTACTGGGTTGTTCCTGAAGAAATTCCCGACAGTATTAGTCAGATTTGACTACTCTCTCTTTTTTCCTTGGGTAGCAAAATGCACACTCTCTGACAGTTAAAGCGTAATAAATTCGTTATTACTCGAAAATTAAATCTACCTGTTTAAGCCTTTTCAAACAACATAAAAAACCTATCTAGTAAATTTTGCTCCCCAAGTTTTTTTACAGAAAATTGAAAGCTATAGGCTCTATCTAATTAGGTTTATAGCTTGTTTGGCATCTCATCGGTATTGTCTGGCTAAAAGAAAAAAATGATAAAATGCGGCGTTTTCTCTACTTCAATTATTACTGCTCAAAACAATAGGTGCTATTACCAAAAAAATAACCCTGGCGATTTAATTTTACAATTTTTAAGCTTTAGTATAAGAATTAAATTTTTAAATATATTAAACAAACAATATTTCTGATCTTACTGCTTTTCAGTAGTTTTTTTTATTTTTAGTTCTTAAATTAATCAAACTTATGACTCGTTCTATTTCAGAAAAGGTAGTTAAAAATGATTCAGAAACAAAAGTCAAAACTTATCTCCGAGTCTTCCATTATTGTGTTTTTTAAGCAAAGCTCAAAGCTCTTTACGTCAATATTGACCATCGCTTTACTCTCTATTTCTATTAGTGGCTGTAGTAGCAGTGAAGAAGAAGCTAATCAATCCCAGGCAATTAACGTCGAGTTAAAAACTTTAGAATTAGCTCCCTTAATCGATAGTACCGAGTATGTTGGCACTTTAGAAGCCAGAGATCGCGTCAGTCTTGCTCCCCGTATTGATGGCAGAATTTTAGAGATTTTTGTGCGTCAAGGCGATCGCGTCAGTCGGGGGGATCGAATTGCCAGACTAGAACCGACTCAAGAACAAGAAAATGTTAACGCCGCCACCCAAAGCGTTAATGTCGAACGAGCCAGATTGGGTCAAGTCCAAGCTGAACTCAGAACAGCAGAAGCCAATCGCGCTGCCGCTGCCGCCGAAGCAGAAAGTGCGAGAGCCGATCTTCAAGATTTAGAAGCAGAACTAGAACTGGCTCAGATTAATATCAAGCGAACAAAAACTCTAGTCGAAGGAGGAGCGTTACCCCAACAGAATTTGGATGACGATAATCGCGATCTTAAAAGCAGTATCGCTCAGCGCAATTCTCGCCGAGAATCGCTTAATGCAGCAATCGAATCTCTTCAAGCGGCAGAAAAGCAAGTAGAACAAGCTAGAGCGAACATAGACAGCCAAGAAGCAACTATCAAGCAATCTGAAGCGGAATTAGGCTCTGTAAGTCAAAATTTGGCTTACAACACCATAATTGCTCCTATTGACGGCGTTGTGGGTAGTTTCGATCAAAGTAAAGTCGGAGATTATGTTAGCGTCGGCGATCAGTTAACCACTATTACCAATAATCAAAACTTCGATCTTAATATTAATATTCCTACCGAATATCGCGATCGATTGCGACAGGGGATTGAGGTAGAGACTATCAACGAAGATGGTAGTTCGGGAATCAGAGGAAAAATCACCTACATCGCGCCTTTGGTTCAGCAAAATACACAGTCTATCCTGACTAAAGTTACTTTTCCCAATAAGAGTAGTCTAAGAGACAGGGAATATGTGCGAGTTAGAGTTATTTGGTCGGAAAAACCAGGGGTGTTAATACCCACTACCGCAGTATCTACTTTAGGGGGGCAAAACTTTGTCTACGTAGCGCAACCAAAAGAATCCGAGTCAGGAGAAAAGTCTTTAGTTGCTGAGCAACAGCCGGTGAAATTAGGAAGCATTCAAACCCAAGACTATCAGATCCTCTCTGGGGTAGAGAAAGGAGATCGAATTGTCGTCTCTAATATACTCAGTCTACAAGACGGTACACCTATTAGCGAAGCCGAGGAAAATCAAGCTGTCTCTGATGCAGAAATAGATAAGTAATGGGAGACATGAAGATGGGAAGTAGGGGAAAGAAAAACTAGCAGCTTACCCTGATTACTGATTACTGATTACTGATTACCTAAAAATCAATTTTGTATGTCTATATCAACCCCTTTTATAAAACGACCCGTCTTAACTACTGTCTGTACAATCGTGATTGTGCTGGTGGGAGTTATTTGTATGGCATTGCTGCCTCTAGATAAGCTGCCCCAAATTGCTCCTAAGCAAATCACAGTACAGGCGAATTATGTCGGTGCGGATGCTAGGACTACGGTAGATAATGTAACTACCGTACTAGAAAGAGAAATCAACGGAATACAAGATGTTAAATGGATTGATTCTAATACTGACAATGCAGGCAATGCCACAATTAACATCTCTTTTCCTGTAGAACAAGATGTCGACACCGCGCAAGTACTAGTACAGAATCGAGTTGCCCAGGCACAATCAGATTTGCCTCAGAGCGTTATCTCTGCAGGGGTCACAACAAATCAACAATCCCCTACTTTTACCTTAGTTTATGCTTTTTACTCGGAAAAAGATGAAGCGGGTAACTACTATTATGACCCAGTATTTATCTATAACTATGTCGACCGCTATCTTTGGAACGAACTGAGAAGAATTGAAGGAGTAGGTAGTCTTGATGCATTTGGAGGAGCTACTTATTCGATGCGGATTTGGCTCGATCCTAATAAACTTGCTGCCAGGGGATTAACGGCTAGCGATGTAACTAATGCCATTGAAACACAAAACTTTGAAGTAGGTGCAGGTGGTATCGGTAGACCACCTATTTTAGAGGAACAGCAGTATGAATTACCTCTGCGAGTTTTAGGACGATTTACCACTGTAGAAGAAGCAGAAAACTTGGTAGTTCAAGCTGAGGGCAACGGTACGCTGATTAAGATTAAAGATATAGGACGAGCAGAATTAGGAATAGAAAACTACTTCACCCAAACTATATTTGACGCAGAAAATCCCGCAGTGGGACTGGTATTTTATCAACTTCCTGGTACGAATGCCCTGAATACTGCCTCAGCAGTCAAGGCAAAAATGGCAGAGTTAGAACAAGATTTTCCCAGAGGTTTAAAAGCCGAAATCGCTCACGATAATACTCTGTTTATTAATGCTTCTCTGCAAGATCTAGTAGTTACTTTAGTACAGGCGATCGGACTGGTAGTTTTAATTATCTTTATCTTTCTCCAAGACTGGCGTACAACTTTAATTCCTGCCGTTGCTATTCCCGTCGCCTTGATAGGAGCAATGATTGCTCTAAAGGCATTGGGATTTACCCTCAATCAGTTGACCTTATTTGCCTGTGTATTGGC
The DNA here is from genome assembly GCA_030064975.1 of Pleurocapsa sp. MO_192.B19. Lineage (GTDB taxonomy): Bacteria > Cyanobacteriota > Cyanobacteriia > Cyanobacteriales > Xenococcaceae > Waterburya. The sequence goes on along the minus strand of JASJDX010000005.1, from coordinate 25,961 downwards.
GACAGGATTAGTAGTAGATGACGGGATTGTGATTGTTGAGGCAGTATCAGCAAAGATTTCTCAGGGAATGCGTCCTCGACAAGCAGCCCTAGATGCGATGGAAGAATTAGTCGGGGGAGTTATTTCAACTTCTGTGGTGTTAATGGCAGTGTTTATTCCTGTAACTTTCTTTCCTGGAACGACGGGTATTGTTTACAAACAGTTTGCCCTAACCATCGCTTTTGCAGTTGCCTTTTCTACCTTTAATGCCCTGACTTTCTCCCCAAGTATGTCGGGAGTATTTCTCCGTCCCACAGAACCAGTTAAAGGACCATTGGGTTGGTTTTTTCCTAGATTTAACCGTAGCTTTGATTGGTTTAAAGAACGTTACAGAAGCTTCATTGAATTCTTGGCTCGCATAAAGCTAATGGTCATAGTGATTTTCTTAGCAGGTTTAATCTTAACAGGTTGGACTTATGTGAGTCTTGCCCAAGGATTTGTTCCCGAGGAAGATCAAGGCTATTTCTTCACTATTATAGAAGCACCGCCTGGAGTTTCTTTAAGCTATACCCACAACATTACCCGACAAGCAGCCCAGATTCTGATGGAATTTGAAGAAGTTGAGCATACAATAGCACTTTCAGGATTTTCCTTTGAAGGGCAAAACAGTAACAAAGGGGTAATATTTGTCAAGCTCAATCCTTGGAATAAGAGAACTGAGGATTCTAGCTCGGTTTTCGGTTTAACCCAGAAAGCTAATGAACAATTTCAGCAAAATATCGATGGCGCACGAATCTTCGCCGTTAATGCTCCCCCTGTAGATGGTTTGGGCAGCTTTGGCGGAGCGGAAATTTATATCGAAGACCTTCAGGCGAAGGGAATGGATGCTTTGATTAGTAATACTCAACAGGTCATTGCCGCAGCCAGCGAGCGCGAAGAAATTGCTCAAGCAATTACTACTTTTACCTTCGACAGCCCTATGCTGGAGGCTGACATCGATCGCAACAAAGCCAATGCTCAAAATGTCGATGTCAGCGAAATTCTTAGTACTCTACAAACCTATTTAGGGTCTAACTTTATCAATCAATTTGTCTTAGATGGCAGACTTTATCGCGTATACGCCCAAGCTGATGCAGCAAATCGCAGCAATCCTGAAGATATCAATCGTCTCTATGTGCGATCGCGAGATGGAGAACTGATTCGGCTAAGTAATCTGATAAACGCTCGACAAATCTCTTATCCTCCTGTTGTTACCAACTACAACGTTTACCCAGCAATTAAAATTAACCTTGCTCCCGCACCAGGTTTTAGTTCGGGGCAGGTGATTGAAGCAATGGAAGAAGTAGCAGAAGCGACTCTACAACCTGGTTTTGGTTATGAATGGACAACTACAGCAGCAGAGGAAAGAACGGCTGGCGGTGCTGCACTTTTGGTATTTGGTCTAAGTTTTGCCATGGTTTTCTTAGTATTAGCTGCTCAGTATGAAAGCTATATAGATCCTCTAATTATTATGCTTACTGTTCCCCTTGCTATCTTAGGTGCGCTGGGAGGAATTTGGCTGCGAGCTACTTTCCTGCAAGCTGGTGGAGTTTGGCCTGTTCTTAACAACAACTTTTATGCCCAAGTAGGTTTGGTTATGCTAATCGGCATGGCAAGTAAAAATGCGATTCTTATTGTCGAATTTGCCAATCAAAACCGCGATTTGGGAATGAGCATTAAAAAAGCGGCTATTTTTGCCTCCGAACAACGCCTTCGAGCGATTTTAATGACGGCGGTTTCTACTTTAGTTGGTTTTGTGCCTTTAGTAATTGCTTCTGGTGCTGGTGCTGTCAGTCGCTGGTCTTTGGGTACTGCAGTGTTTGGTGGGATGTTGGTAGCGACTGCTTTAAGTCTGATCTTTGTGCCAATTCTCTATATTGTCATTAAAGACTTTGAGAAGAGATTTCTCAAAGGAGATAAAGGAAAGGATAAAGAGAAGATAAAGCTAAAAGAATATTTAGAAGACCAAAACGGATATGTAGATACACAGAAAAATAATGTAAACGAGCGACAATCAACAACTAATTGAAATGTTTAAAAAATGGAATCTAAATGACTGGATGAACAACAGCTTATTTTTTCTAACGGCTTTGACGCTGATTTGCTCATTTATTTTTTTCTAATTTAAATTTATCTTTTGACATCCTCCCGCCATTAAACGCTTGAGCGTTTTAATGGGGGATTCCTAAGACTCACGACTCAGTGCGATTCGTTCTCCAGAAACCTATATAAATAGGGGGATTGGAGGTTCTTCTAGGATAACCCAACCTGGGTTGAGTTCGCACTTTAATCTCCTAGAGGAAACAACTTACACATCATCAATGTGAGGTGACTAACTCAGAAAACCAAATCATTGCGCTCTTATGCGGAGTGAAAAGCATACAGCGTCCCTCTTGGTGACAAGAGAGAGAAGTTTCCCTTGTGTCTGGAATGATAACCCAGAGGCAATATGCGGGAGTAAAAGCGGACAGAACGATAATTGCTGAAAACGTCTAACCGCAAGCAGGAGTTCTATACCCGACCCTGGACTGAGATAATTTCAAGGAAGAGGACATCGTGGGGTAGATAAACAAATCATCGTCATTAACCATCTAAAGAGTCTAGTAGGGGATATAAGCTAGTGGTGTTAAAGACCACACCCTACGTCTGAAATAACAGACAGAACCCAGGATTATCAAATTTAAGTCGTTTGATAACGCATATCCAGTTCATATAGGTGGACAGATGAACCCTAAAGAACTCAAATCAACTGAACATTAAGTTCAGCAATGATTGTGTAGGAACGAAGTAACCCAATCACATCCCTAGATTAACTGGTAGGTATCAAACCGTATGGTGAGGTTGGGAAGGATGGGACAAGAAGCCAATGCCTAACTCGAAGCAACGAGTAATGCCAGAAAAAGGATGGGGTAATGCCCAGGATAAGCAGACGTGACCCGCAAATGTATCAAAGCTAAAGGTGTAATTAACGGTGAATAAGCCTAACACAGATTCACAACTGAAGACTGTAGGATGGGACGAAATCAATTGGCAAAAAGTCGATAGATACGTTTTCAAGCTGCAAAAGCGCATTTATGCTGCCTCTCGTCGTGGAGACATAAAAATAGTACGAAAACTCCAAAAAACACTCATGAGGTCATGGTCGAATAAGGTTTTAGCAGTTCGTAGGGTAACTCAAGATAATCGAGGTAAAAAGACGGCAGGAGTGGATGGAATTAAATCTCTATCCCCAGCAGCCCGTATGAAACTCGTAGGACAACTCAAATTAACAGGAAAAAGTAGACCAACTCGTCGAGTTTGGATACCCAAATCTGGAAAAGACGAGAAACGTCCATTAGGCATACCGACCATGCAAGATAGAGCTTTACAAGGAATAGTAAAAGCCGCGCTAGAACCAGAATGGGAAGCACATTTTGAAAGTAATTCCTATGGATTTCGCCCAGGAAGGTCATGTCACGATGCAATCAGGCAAATAAAATTAGCAATCCAAACTAAAACCAAGTATGTTTTAGATGCGGATATTGCCAAATGTTTCGATTGTATCGACCACTCAACCCTACTCCAGAAACTCGGTCAAACGGGAAAAGTTAGGAAACAAATTAAATCCTGACTAAAGGCTGGAGTTATAGATCAAGGGGTATTCACAGCTATTTCTGAAGGAACACCGCAAGGTGGGGGTTGTGCGCTGCGAAGCGTACATTGGTAATACTCATGGAGAGTGAAAAACTACCAAGAGATAGTACATTCCCTAATGTACTAAGGCTGACCCAGCAGGCAGGGGACAATGAGTGAGAACCTGTTTGAAGCCTGGGAAACAAGGAGCAAAGTACTGGCACTCTGTTACAGTATGAGGCTTCGAGCCTGAATTTAACTATGGCTACGAAAGGAATCTTCGTCCGACGCTCCTACACCTTGGACACGCTGTTAAACGACAGAGATGGCGTGAGACATCAGGTAAACCAATTTATATTCGATTGGTTGAAAAAGTTCTTAGACGCGAACTGAATTGCTCTGATTATAAGGGTATAAATTATCAACTGATGTCGAGGATACTAGGTCTGTATCCCACAGGAGTACAGAAGAAGCCTACGGTTAAATGTAAACCACGTACCAATGTATGAACGTAGGAAGCGCAATAACTGGTCTATTTTAGACTGGGTTAACTGCAACTGAAGTAGTTATTGCGTGGCAGAGCCATCGTAGTAGTCCGAGCTAGAAAATAAGCTAGCACATGGCAAAGGATGGCAGTCATTGTTAGAGATACAAAGAGGAAAAGAGAGGACTAAGAAGTATGTCCGATATCATCAAAACCCAACGTAGTCTCGCCATAAAAGCGAAGTTTCAATCATGGCATCAATTTGACCATCTCTATCGGCTCATCTGCCGTCGAGATTGGATTGCCGATGCCCTGGAGACAATTCTCTCAAATAAAGGTTCTAAGACACCAGGAATCGATGGAATCAGCAAGAAAGCTCTAGAATCAGATGCAGCAAAGTCTAAATTTGTGAAAGAGCTTGAAACGGAACTGCGTCAAAAACAGTTTCGCCCAATGCCCGTCCGTCGAATACACATTCCCAAGTCTAATGGAAAAACCCGTCCATTGGGTATTCCCACAATTAAAGACAGAGTAGTACAAATGCTTGTCAAAATGGTGTTAGAACCAATCTATGAAAGCGACTTTCTAAACTGCTCCAACGGTTTTCGACCAGGACGCAGAACCCAGGATTGTATTGCCAGATTGGATAGCTACATCAATCGGCGCAACAAATATTACTGGGTCATTGAAGGGGATATCAAAGCAGCATTTGATAGCATTCACCATCAAATACTGATGAATCTGCTGGCAAAACGAATAGCTGATAAACGTTTCCTAAAGCTGATAGAACAATTTCTTAAAGCGGGAATTATGGAAGGTCATTTATTCAAGCGCACCGAATTGGGAACTCCCCAGGGCGCAATTTGTTCGCCAATTTTAGCGAACATCTACCTTCACCAGCTAGACCTCTACTGGTGGAATAAATATGGCAACCTACATCGCAAACAGAAAGAACGCCGTCGAACAAACCACATGGGAAATTGTGCGTTAATTCGCTACGCCGATGATTGGCTACTACTTACCAACGGTGGAAAAGCAGAAGCCATGAGGCTAAAAGAAGAGTTCCAGACCTTCCTCTGGGAAGAATTAAAACTCGAACTCTCACCCGAAAAAACGCATATCACTCATGTAAACCAAGGTTTTGACTTTTTAGGTTTTCACGTTCAAAGATACGTAAAATCTAATGACCGACCAAAGATGCTAGTCACACCAGCACAGGAAAACATCAAAAAGTTGAAGCTTAAGGTCAAGGAAATGACCAGACGGAAGTGGTTTCAAGATTCACCATTGCTGAAAATCTCGGCTATGAACGCAGTACTCAGAGGATGGATTAACTATTATCGCCATACCAACGTTAAAGGAATAGCTAAAGACTTAGACTTCTGGGTCAATGAAAGATTATTCCTCTGGCTGAAGAAACGGCATAAAGTCTCCGTCCGAAAGATACTAGATAGATTCAAGCTCCGTGAAAATGGTAAGAGATGGAACTTTGGTGTAGTCAACGGGGATAACTACCTCTTCCTTTACAGGATGAGCGATTTGCCCTTGAAGAAATACCGTTCTCGTTCACCAGATAATCCTTATTTAGAAGGGTTCGGAACAATGTCAGCGTCACAGCCAGAAAAAGCCTTATCTAATCAAATCTGGATGGGCAATGCTGAAAATGTTACATGGCGCGAACTCAAAGAGAAGATTAAAGCTATAAGGGGCGCGAAATGTGAACGGTGTGGTTCTCTAGGTAAACTAGACTTACACCACACCATACCGCGCAAAAACAAGGGTAAAGATACTGAAGATAATCTTCAGCTACTATGTCGCCCTTGTCACGCACAGACCCCTTCATTTGGTCGGAGGTAACAATGATGGAAAGCCCAATGACGAGAAATTGTCACGTTGGGTTTGGGGAGAGGTATGAAGAAACATGCCCACCGCGAGGTCGGAAGATGCGCTTTGTGCCTACTCCATGTTCGCCTCTATTGGCTAACATAGCTCTTCATGGAATTGAACAAAAGTTAATGGAATTTGCCAAAACCATAGACATGAGAAGAAAAGGGAAACCTAATTCTCAATGTAGTTGGCAATCAAAGGTAAAATCCCTAACTTTCATCAGATATGCTGATGATTTCGTTGTTCTACATAAAGACCTCAAGGTAATCCAAAAGTGCAAAAAGCTGATTTCAGAGTGGTTAAAAGACATTGGCTTAGAATTGAAACCAAGCAAAACCAGAATTGCTCATACTCTCTACCCAGAATTGAGTGAGGACGGAACAGCAGGATTTGATTTTCTAGGACACAACATCCGACAATTTCCTGCGGGTATTCATAAATCATCAAAAAATGGTAATAGGGATATCTTAGGTTTCAAAACACTCATAACCCCCTCAAAAAAATCCTGTTCAACACATCAAGAGAAGATAAAAGCCACCATCAGGAAACATAAGAACTCCTCACAAGCACAATTAATCAATGAGCTTAATCCCATTATCAGGGGATGGTGTAACTACTTTAAACACTCTGACGCACAAACAGTCAAAGAGCTTTCAAGACAAGATTATCTTGTTTATCAAAAGCTTAGAGCATGGGGTAGACACCGATGTGGAAATATTAAAGCTGCTCGCGATAAATATTACACAAAACTAGGTAAGAAAAACTGGATATTCGCAACCAGAGAAGGGGATGCGAACCCTCTTCGGTTATTTTTTCATAGCGAGTTCGGAAGTAATTCCACTGACTATGTGAAAGTCAAAGGCGATAAAAGCCCTTACAACGGCAATCTGGTTTACTGGAGTACCAGAATGGGTAGGCATCCCGAAATGCCAACCTCAAAAGCCCTGAAACTCAAGAAACAAAAAGGCAAATGCAACTGGTGCCAACTATATTTTAAAGAAGGAGATATTTTAGAAGAAGACCACATCATTGCCACCGCCCTCGGTGGAAAAAAATGAACAAGACAATCTTCAACTCCTACATGGTCACTGCCACGACGCAAAAACAGCACTGGATTTAATACATATCAGGAAAAAACAATCAGATATTTTCTTCGAGAAATTAGTCAAAAAGTGGTCAAAAGTTGACTACATTTGGATAGATGATATTCCTGTAGTTACCCAGTGATGAAGAGGTCAGGTAATGACAAAGTGGATACGTTTGAGTAGCCGTGTGTCGAGAAATTGACAAGCACGGTTTCGGAAGAGAGGGGTAAGCTGGAAACAGCTACCTCGACTCTAACGGTTTCTGTTTCCTTCTTCCGTTGGAAGTTTTTCGCAACTGGTTTTTAGAACTATGTCTATCAACTCTTACGTCCGCTCCACAGACAATCACCGCCAGCCCAGCGGCGAGTATATTTTTCCCAGCATTGATATCTCTATCGATGCCTGTAGTTCCACAACTGGGACAATCCCAGGTACGAACGTCAAGGGGCATCAGCCTAGCGACAAACCCGCAATGGTTGCATCGTTTACTGCTAGGGAAAAAGCGGTCAATCTTGACCAGTTTTCGTCCGTACCACTCACATTTATACTCAAGTTGACGAAACATTTCACCCCAAGCAGCATCGCTAATACTACGAGCCAGCTTGTGGTTTTTGACCATGTTTCTAACCGCCAGATCCTCAATAGCAATTACGCTATTTTCTTGAACCAGGCGACTAGTCAACTTGTGCAGGAAATCGGTACGAGCATCTTTTATTTTGGCGTGTATTTTAGCTACCTCAAGTCGCGCTTTATATCGGTTAAGAGAGCCTTTGGTTTTCCGACTCAATTCCTTTTGCGCTACTTTGAGCTTTTGATACAGCCGATTAAAATGCTTTGGGTTAGCTATCTTTTCGCCATCACTGGTAGCTATCAGTCTGGAGATACCTGCATCAATACCAACTTTTTTCTCCGTTGGTGGCAAGCTTTGAATCGTGTAGTCATCTACCAGCAAAGAGACAAACCAGCGACCACTCTTGTCGAGTTTGACTGTAACCGTAGATGGTTCACAACCTTGAGGAAGATATCTAGACCAAACTATATTCAATGGTTCTTTGCACTTAGCAAGCCACAAACTACCATTGCGATAGTTAAACGCCGACTTGGTAAATTCAGCCGAACCACCATAGCGTTTAGCTTTAAACCTTGGATACTTGGCACGTTTACCCCAGAAGTTAGCGAACGCTTTTTGCAGATGTCTCAAACATTGCTGCAAAGGTACACAGCTAACCTCATTAAGAAACTTCAACTCTTCAACTTTTTTCCACCCAGTAAGAAGACCAGAGGTTTCTTTGTAACCAACTCTCTCTTGTCTCTCATACCAAGCTTCGGTTCTGGTAGCCAAAGCTTTGTTGTAGACCAAGCGCACGCAACCCATTGTCCGTCGCAAGAGATTTTCTTGCTCGACAGTTGGGAAAAATCGATATTTGTAAGCAGTTATAGTCGATGTTAAAGTCACCTTTAATCACCTCTAATTCAAAACGGTACGTGAGAATTTCTAACCTCATACCGCTCCTCGTTCATAGCCAATGTTGTGGTGCCTCTTCAAGATTACTCTTATGTCAGAGACTCGGATTGTTTAACGCTGTTCTTACCCTTTTAATCCCACACTAACTCATCCTTGGTGTTTCTCAACCGTTCGATGTATTGTAATCACCTTTCGCCAAGGGACAATTGCCTAGCTCAGTCAAGTTCACTGTAATCAAGTTGTGTATTAGGCATAAGCTGCGACCACGGTGTAGACCTCAATGTCTCAGCCTTTTAAGGTTTTACTAAGTCGTATCCTCTATGAATACGTAACCTACGTCAGCATATCCCGCAGATTATCAGGGTTTTAGCACCTGGTTTTCTTGCTCTTTCGAGTAGGGCATTGGCTTCTTAGGTTATCCTGCTCCCTAATTCCTTGCGGATAGGCTTTTCCTTATGAAATCTGATGAACATTTTCCTTGAAGCTAACAGTTCATATATTTACATAGTAAGTATAAGTTGTGTTAACTTAAGATGGCGAGGTAGTTACTGAGACAAATATTGAACGTGCCTGTTTTATTATTTCTCTCAGAAGGTTCAGTGCCATGTTCCTTTTGGTTCATAGGATATTAGGGGTTTTCCTGTTCCTCAGTATCCTTTCACGTTAGATTTAGAGTTGCACATTCAGCCAGGGGATATATGTACCACCACAATGCCATCGAACGATTAGGCATCAACGAATCCTCCATTTTTAGTCCCTGTGGGTGAAACGCCTTTGTTAGCTCAGTTGCTCAGTCCATTATTCTGTGACCACTAACCTCGCGTTCTAACCTTTTTCGTTAGATTATCAACTAATTTCCCTACAGGTCATGTTATGACTGTTTTATAGCACATTCACTGTACGTTACTCATGTCTAACTTCACTCTTTGGGGATTCCTTATTAGTTTCGAGTTACCCGCATTTAACCCATGCACCGCAAGTTATAGATAGCCAATCCATAAAATGTGGGTTATGTATTCACACCTGTGGTTTGGTGGGTAGGAATTAAACCTACAGGATACAGAGTTTAATTTGTCATAATTTGACAAATTCGCTCATCCTTTAACAAAATCATCTAGATTATTGTTAATTTCGTGCGAACAGTTCGCACCGCTCAGTCATGCTTCACATTATATCACATTAAATGTAAACAACCTAATTGGAAACGCCGAAGAACAGATGAACTTTAAAATGCTCGTTTTTTCAGGGATTATGACTGCTTTAGTAGGAGCAATACTAGGTTTAGTAGTCAATCACACAACTTCGGCGCGATCGCGCCAACCAATTTTTATTATTGCCGGCTCAACTTTGGGTTTTGTCATCGGAGTCGGTTATGAAGCTGTTCAACAAAATAAACATGAAGAGACAGATTGAATGAGCAAAGATCCGATCTGCATTCCATTTGTGACATTTATCGCATTCAAAAACTCTCACAGATAGTGGGAGTTTTTCTTTTTTAGGCCCGCATTTTGGGCATAATTTACTGCTGGGAAAAAAGCCTTTTTTTCAGTTGCTTAGAGACGCTTTTTAAGAGACTATTTGAGTTTTCGTACGATTCTACTCATTGTTGAACGACTAACTTTAACTCCAGTATTACTTTCGATCATATCGCATAGCTCTTGTAAAGTAGCTTCATTATTTTGTTCGACTAATTCTGCTACTAAATTTATCTGTTTGGGATTTAATTTTGGTAGTCGCCCCCCTCGACGAGGTTTGGGAACTACTGTTCCAGTTTGTTGGTATTGTTTTAATAATTTTTGGACAAAGCTTTTGCTCACTTTAAAGCGTTGAGCTATTTGTCTGATTGATTCTTGTCCTTCTAGATATGTATCAATTATTTTTTGTCGTGACTCTTTTGAGTAAGGTCTCATCCTGAATTGGATTATATTATGTTTTCCCAAAAATGTAATGTACTGTACCTCATTGAATTGAAAATTGTTTGAAAATTTGTAACAATGTTTTTTAAGCAGTTTTTATAGATCTTTTAAATATAAAAAATACTGAATGCTTTCATAAGGGTTAATTTTTTGGCTTAGGTGTAGATTTTTTTGAGGAATAAAACTAAATAGATTTGAAACGAAAATTGTTTTTCCATATCTAAGAACATTACATCTCAATAGTCTTGACAATTGCACAAAAAACTTATCTATATCAAAGCAGGTGTTTATTGTGAATCAGCAAAAGCAGAAACGCAGTCGGGGCTTGATTTTTACGGAGCAAGGCTTACAAAAACTTCAATCAACAATATCCTCACGGGAAAGCCAAGGTCAACTCAGAAAAAAGCATACTTATGAAGAATTAAGTGAGATAACTGGATTAGCTTACAACACAGTTTTTAAGGTACTGAAACGCAAAAAAGGGGTAGACAAACGAACACTTGTTCAATTCTTTATGGCGTTTGACTTGGAATTAACTGGGAATGATTATACTTTATTAGATTCACCATCAAAGCATAGCAACAAGTGTACTATTAAATGGATAAATTGGGACGATACGATTGACGTATCTAATTTCTACGGACGGACGACAGAACTAGCTACCCTAAAAAAATGGTTAGTAGAAGATCGCTGCCGATTGATAACAATCTATGGAATGGGGGGAATCGGAAAGACGACTTTATCAGTTAGCCTAGTAGAGCAAATTAAAAATAGATTTGAATACGTATTGTTTATATCTTTAAAAAAACCGCCACTACTTGAAAAGGTTTTAACCGATATAACTCAATTTTTATCTGACAAACAAATGTCTGAGACGAAGTTGTCAAATGGCATCAAAGGCAGCTTTTCGGAATTGTTTAATTATCTGCGTTCACATCGCTGTTTAATTGTCTTGGATGAAGTTGAAACAGTTATGCAAGCAGGGGTTTGTTCTGGATACTATCAAGAGAAATATAAAAATTATAGTCAGCTAATACGATATATGGGAGAAGTTTCTCATCAAAGTTGCTTTTTGCTGATAACGCGGGAACTACCTAAAGAAGCAGCAATTTTGGCTGGAGAAAACATGCCTATTCGTTTGATGAAACTAAATGGTTTACAACCACTTGAAGGACAAAAGATTCTTCGAGAAAAAAATTTATTAGGGACAGTATCCGAACAAAATGCATTGATTGAAAGTTCTTCGGCTAATCCACTAGCTTTAAAAGCAATCGCCCAAATAATTAGAACTACATATAAAGGTAATATCCGTGAATTTTTGCAACAAGATAAATTTTTATGTGACCAGAGTAAAAAAATTGTAGTGCAACATCACACAAGATTATCATTACAAGAGAAAGAGGTTTATAAGCAACTAGCAATTTCTCCCGAACCAATCTCGCTCCTGCAGCTTCAAAAACGTTTATCGATAAGATTATCTACACAAATAACTATTTTAGAATCCTTAATAAAACGTTCATTAGTTATTGAAAAGGAAGGATTATTTATCTGCGAACCGCTTTTGAATAAGTATTTTAAAAATGAGATATTACAGTAAATAAATAAAATTCATTTAGTTTAATAAATAATTAAAATTTTATAGCATTTCATAATAGTAAAATACATTTAGTTTTACAATTTTATCTAAAGTTTGTTGATGTAGTTGTATACATGCCTTTTTATAAATTGTGAACAATAAGAAACAAAAACGTAGACGTGGTATTATACTTACTCGTAAGGGTTGGCAAAAGATTCAAAATGCCAAACTCGAATGGGAACTACGAGACAATCAAGGCTATAAAATTACTTTAGAAGAGTTAGGCGATCACGCTGGATTAACGACTGCTACCCTGAGAAAAATACTGACTCGCGATCAAGGAGTTGACAAACGCTCGATTGTTACTTTGTTCACAGCATTAAAATTGGAATTAGATCCAAACGACTATACTTCACAAAGATCACTAAAAAGAACTGACAACAAACGCACTTTAAAACGAATTGATTGGGGCGAAGCGGTTGACGTATCTAATTTCTATGGACGCAAAGCAGAACTAGCTACTTTATATAAATGGCTACTTGAAGATAGTTGTCGATTAATAACGATTGTAGGAATGGGGGGAATTGGAAAGACAGCTTTATCAGTCAAGCTAGCAGAGCGAGTAAAAGATGAATATGATTATATTATTTGGCGCTCGCTGCGAGATGCTCCACAAATTGAAGATATTTTAACTAATTTAATTCAATTTTTATGTGAGGAACAAAAAGTTAAAGCCGAATTACCAGAAAACACAACTGCTGAACAAATATCTTTGTTAATTGAGTGTTTACGCTCATCGCGCTGTTTGATAATACTCGATAATGTTGAATCGCTTTTATGCGATGATAGCCGAGCAGGAACTTGTGGCGAGGCATATGAAGAATACGACGTATTATTCCAACGAATAGGAGAATCAGAACATCAAAGCTGCTTACTATTAACCACACGAGAACAACCCAAACAAGTAGCTATTCTGGAAGGAGAAACATCGCCAGTAAGATCTTTTAAACTAAATGGTTTTCAAGAGAAAGAAGGAGCAAAAATTCTAAAAATCAAGGGAATTTCTGGTTCTAAACCTGAATTAGCCAAACTAGTTGCCCGTTATAATGGTAATGCCTTGGCTTTAAAAATAGTAGGGACAACTATTCGCGATTTATTTCAAGGAAATATTAAAGAATTTTTGCGACAAGATACAGCAATTTTTGGGGATATACGCGACCTTTTAGACCAGCAATTCAATCGTTTAATAGATATTGAAGAAAAGATTATGTACTGGCTAGCAATCAATCGAGAACCGATAACGCTAGCTCAAATACAAGAAGATTTAGTTTGTTCTGTTTCACAATTTAATTTGTTAGAAGGTTTAGAATCTTTGTCGAGGCGGTGTTTAATAGATCAAATCGAGAATAACGCAATTAAAGAAAAAGGTCACATTTCCTTCACCTTACAATCAGTAGTGATGGAATATGTAAAGAGCCGATTAATAGATAACGTATGTCAAGAAATTGTCAGCCATAAAATCGAGCTTTTTCGTTTTCACGCTTTAATTAAAGCAACTGCCAAAGACTATATTAAAGACACTCAGATACGACTTATTCTCCAGCCAGTTATTAATAATTTACTCACTATTTTAAGAGGTAAAAGAAATCTTGAAAATCAACTCCAGGAAATTATAGTAACGCTGCAAGAAACATCGCCACTTGAACCAGGATATACGGCTGGAAATATTATTAATCTATTTTGCCATTTAGGAACAGATTTGAAGGGGTATGATTTCTCGAATTTATGTATTTGGCAAGCAGATTTACAGAGTGCTTGTTTACACGATGTAAGTTTTCAAAATTCCGACCTTACTAAAACGGGTTTCTGTGAAACTTTCGGTAGTGTAATGTCAGTTGCATTCAGTCCTGACGGGAAATTAATAGCAGCAGGGGATAGTAACGGTAAAATTTATATTAGGCAAACTATAGATAATCAAACAATTTTTGTTTTTCATAACCATACTAATTGGGTCGTCTCTCTTAACTTTAGTTCTGATAGCAGAACTCTTGCTAGTGGTAGTAGTGACAATACCGTTAGATTGTGGAATGTTAAAACAGGTCAATTACTAAATACTCTTCAAGGTCATAGAGGTGAGGTTTGGTCAGTTGTTTTTAGTCCCGACGACAACTTATTGGCAACTGCCTGTGACGATCATAAGATAAGAATATGGAACATTAATACAGGCGAATATATAAGGATTCTACAAGGTCATAAAAACTGGGTACTTTCAGTTGTTTTTAGTCCAGATGGTAAAACGCTATTGAGCGGCAGTGAGGATAAAGACATCAAGATATGGAATCTCAATAATGGTGAGTGCCAAAAGATTTTTAAAGGACATACTGCTGGAGTGCGCTCAATTAGTATAAGTTTAGATGGTCAGATATTAGCGAGTAGCGGTGATGATTACACAATTAGAATATGGAAAATTGATACAGGTGAATGTCTTAAAATTTTGTTGGGTCATTCAAATCAAATATTTTCAGTAGCTTTTAGTCCAAACGGTGAAAGTGTGCTTAGTGGTAGTCATGACCAGACTATGAAGTTATGGAGTATTAGTACAGGTGAATGTCTTAAAACTTTTCAGGGTCATAAAAATTGGGTATGTTCAGTAGCTTTCAGTCCACAGGGAGACAGTGTGCTTAGTGGCAGTCGTGATCAGACTATCAAACTATGGAACATTAGTACGGGTGAATGTTTTAAAACTTTTTATGGCTACACTAATCAAATGCTTTCAGTTGCCTTCAATCAAAACCATAAGCACCTGATTAGCGGTGGTCATGATTCCGCAATAAAATTATGGGAGATTAGCACAGGTCAAATTTTAAAATCTTTTCAAGGTCATAAAAATTGGGTTTACTCGGTCGCTATCAGTCCACAAAGTGACTTGTTAGTAAGTGGAAGTGCAGACACAACTGTAAAGCTATGGGAAATTAGCACAGGTCAAATTTTAAAATCTTTTCAGGGTCATCATGCTACAGTTTATTCGGTTTGTTTCAGTCCAGATGGTCAAATTATTGCCAGTGCCAGCGAAGATTGCACAATCAAATTATGGGATGTACAAACTGGTCAAATTTTAAAATCTTTCCAAGGTCATAATTCTGCTATCTGGTCAGTTGCTTTTCATCCAGACAGTCAAATTATTGCTAGCGGTTCTTTAGACCGATCAATCAAACTATGGAATATTAGTACTGGTAAATGTATCAAAACTTTGAATGAACATAAAAATTGGGTTTGGTCAGTTGCTTTCAGTCCCGATGGAAACATGCTCGCAAGTTCTAGTACAGGTGAATCTTTAAAATTATGGAATATTAGTACTGGTAAATGTATCAAAACTTTTTCAGCACGTGCAAGTTGGTTTTTGTCAGTTGCTTTTAGTCCCGACGGTAAGAAATTAGCAGCTAGCTGTCAAGATCATACAATAAAAATTTGGAATCTTGATACAGGTGAATGCCTTAAAAGTTTATTAGGGCATAAAAATGGTTATATTTGGTCAATTGCCTTTAGTTTGGACAATCGAACAATAGCTAGTGCCAGCGAAGACGAAAGCATCAAGCTTTGGGATATCTCAACTGGCAATTGTATTAAAACTTTAGTATCACAAAGACCGTACAAAAATTTAAATTGTACCAATGTTACTGGAGTAACAGATGCAAATATAGAAAAACTGAAAGATTTAGGAGCAGTCAATTAGATTACTGATTCTAATTTTTAACCCACATTCGGCAGCCCTACAAATAAAATACATTTGAAATATGCCAAAACCCGTATTTTATCTTGAAGAAAAAGATTAATTGAATAAATTAGGGACAAGTTAGCGTATTTTTTCCGCTAACTTAGCAATTCAATAGGAGGAATTCTCATTAACTTTTAATTAATGAGAATTCTTCCCCGAATCAAACCAATAAGGGCTCTTGTGATCGAGAGAAAAATAATTACCACGCCTGAGTGAATTCGTGAATTAATTGAATTTAATTGTGGCCAAACTTGAATAATCAATTACCCAGATAAAATATAATATTTTTGACAAGATAAGGGGAAAAACTTGAGAGTAAATAAACGTTCTTCTGTGAGATTAACAACTTGTTTAACACCTTGATGAATTAAGCAATGAATGCCTTGAAAACATTGAAATATCCAACGCAATGTTGGTCGAGCCGTTAATTTTCCTAATTGATTAGGGATGCCAGTTTTAGCTTGATATAATTGATAACGAACTTCTCTTTGTCCCAAAGAATAAACCATCAGACATAAACCCATAAGCATTGCCATAGTTTCTATTCTTTGAGGTGATTTCAAGAAAATACTATCAGCAAAAAATAAGGGGTCTTTTAGAAAAGCAAAACCTCTTTCAACATTTTGCTGTTCTTTATATTTTTTAAGCATTTCGTCACAACTAAACGATTCACAATCTAATCTATTAGTAGCAATAATAAATCTTCCCGCCCGATTGTTATAAGAGTCAATTACATCATGATTTGGCTGAATTTTTCCAGTTATTTTATAAGTCTTATTCAGAGGTTCAACCTGATTCTCTATGATTTCTATATCAGAAAGTAGATGATATTTTAATTTCGATTGTATCTGTCTTAAACTCAATTCTGCTTCTGTGCTATTTTTGAATTTTTTCTGAAATAGTCTAGCTACTTTCTTTTGAGTTATTTCTTTTTCTTTGGTAATTTTCTTCTCCAGAGACTGCTTATCAGATTCGGCTCTCGCTGCACTTTCTACCACTAACCATCTTTGGGGAATTCCTCCATAATTACTGGTTTTTTCAACGAAGGAATAACCAGGGACTTCACTTTTACTCAATTCTGATGGTGATACCTCATTAACCAAATTTTTCGCCTCTTTTATTGATAGAGGAACTCTAGTTAACCATTTGATTTCTTTGAGCAATCCCAAATTATCTTTGCTGTATAATGCACTATCTCCTACTATCGTTGTCTCCAATTTCAGTTGTTTCTTATAGTTTTTTGCTATTTGTCCAAAAGCCTTTTTATCACGAAGAATTGCCACTGGCTGCTTCAATAAATACAGGAATATTTCCATCTCCTGTGACAATTAAATCTAATATAAATTGTTTTAAATCTGGTCTATGAGCTCGCGAATAACCATGAGTTATGTTAATAGGTATTGGTTCTAACTCTGCCTCTTTTCCCTGAGACTCTGCTACAGAAGATAGAACTTGATTGTATTGACCATGAACTGAAAAAGAACTTGAATCCAAGTGGGAAAAATCGAGATTAACATTGTATTTTTTGGCTGCGGATAGAGCAATTAACAGAAATAACTCTGACAATCCATAGTCGTAGAGTTTATCCATTACTCGACCAATTTTATAGTCGTTTAAATGTTCGGGTAAGATTCCTTTACCTAAAAGATGTTCTGTAGCTAACCCTTCAAAAAATTTCGGAAATAGATACAAGGGTTGAGAGACAAAACCTAATCCATTAAGGATAATTGCTTGAACTATTTCTCCTGAATTAACTATTTCTTGCTCATCTATGACTAATTCTTGGTTGATAATATCTACAATTTCCAGTTCATCAATTATTCCCGCAACTATTCCTAAATGATTGATGTTTTTAATTTCTATTCCTGTTAACATTTATACCCACATAAAGAGTCAAGGTTCTGTTGAAATTTAATTGTATTTATTTGCTGCTCTTGATTCTGAATAATTAGCTACTTCTGAGCAATGCTCATTCTCCTGAATTCATGTTTCTTTCGTGCTTCATCTATGGGGCTGCTGAATGTGGGTTTTAAGTCTACAATAGTTAATTAGTTTTCTATACCCCTACACCCCCCTTGCCAGTAAAACTTCTTGCTCTGGTTCACTGCCTAGAATGCCTTCCCACTCCTTGTCAAGTTTAATTTCTTCTACGACTTCATCATTGCCTTTGCCAAGATGATCGATAGGATTTTGACTTGTTTGGTTTTTTAACTGTTGTTCAATCGCTGGATCGAAAGATTGATTTTTTGACAGTAACTTACTTGGGATCGCTTCTATATATAAGGCGATCGCGCAAGAACTTAAAAGAGTCAAGAAAGCGAAAGTTGGTTTTTTGTTGTTGTTTTGAAATTTCATAAATCCTCCTGGGATTATTTTTAATTAGATAAAGATGTTGTGTCGTTGGTAGTTAATTTGTGCTTTTTCAATCGCTTTTATTGAAGCGGACTAGATTTTAAAACTTTCAATTTTTGCTGGAGTTCTTCTTCGGACGGATAGTCGTTCTTGCCCGAACTAAAGTATAGTTTTGCCGTCTCATAGCAAGCGATCGCAATCTGAGTCCGCTCTTTTGGAGTTAATTTTGCCACCACTTCTATTATTTCCTCTACGTGTTCAACATCGCTGCCTATTGAACTATGAACTCGCAGACAGCGAGTAGCATTCGTGCCAGATGGCATTCGTGTTTCTACAGCCTGAATATGTTCTTTGCCAATAGCAAGTGCGAGACGTTCCAACGTATATGAATAACCTACGCACTTAATTGGGTCTGAAGTTTGTACACTATCAATAAAGTAATCCAATAGAACTGTTGCTGAAGGTGGAACAAAAGCTTTTACTACTGCCTCAGCTTTGTATCCTAGTGATTGAATATCAAGCAGGGCAAGTCGGTCATGTCCTGATTCTTCAATAGCTTTCTGGGCTGCCCATTCTGCCAACTGTTTTCGACCCTGATTGGAAAAGTATCGAGAAGCTTCCTTCATCAGTTGTGGTGTAAAGTGAGTGAGATGATATTGACTTGCTAAACTCCAAACCCAAGTTATAGGACTTAAGACAGGAAGTTTTTGACTTGAATTGGCTGCACGCTTGGCAAGCACAATGGCAGTATCGAGAAGCTTTTTCGTTGTTGCTATATTACCTGCATTATTTGATGGTTGAGCAAAAAAGTTGCTGCTGTCCTCAGATTTAGGTCTATATACCCAAACTTGGTCAGGTGTTGCCATTATTACTTTGTTAGGCGTAAGCTTTACCCAGTCAATAATTGAGTTATTTTGTTGAATTTCCCATAAAGAGGTAATTTCTTTT
The DNA here is from genome assembly GCA_030064975.1 of Pleurocapsa sp. MO_192.B19. Taxonomy (GTDB): domain Bacteria; phylum Cyanobacteriota; class Cyanobacteriia; order Cyanobacteriales; family Xenococcaceae; genus Waterburya. The sequence goes on along the minus strand of JASJDX010000005.1, from coordinate 6,843 downwards.
TTCTTAACTCTAAAATGATCCTCTACTCTAGTTTCTGCCAACATATTTGCCCTTGTCTTAGCATTGGGAAAACTAGACCGTTGTAAATAGTTGAAAGGAAAAGTAGTATTCGACTGAGTATTTGAATCTATTTTACCTAGAGATAAGTCGGTTAAAATCTGCGAAAACTGGCTTTGATGGACGATAGATGAATCACTGTCCCCAATCAAAGTATTAGGTAATTGATATTTGGTAGTCGTATCAGCAAGATCAGAATAAATAGAAGAAATAGGGTAAGAAAAACTTATTGTCTCTTTGCCTAATATCTTTTCTACATTTGTACTAGCTTCTGCCACGCACTTGTCAGTCGATTGCTGTGTACCAGATATAGTCGATGCTAGGATTGGAGATGGACTATATGAAGCTAAATTTTTCAGCGTTCCTGAATTTTGCTTATCGGTAATAGTAAGAAACTTCATGTTGCCCTTAATTTATATCTGCAATCAAGTTTGTACTTGTATATTCTCAAAGTTGTAAAAATTTATCTATGCAAGATAAGAAAGATAAAAAAAATTTTTATCTTTTTGATTATTTGCTTTCAGTCAATCTATGAACCCCGTACAAGCAAAAAAGTTAAGTTTTTTTCTTAACCTTCTTATCTTGCATAGATAAAAATAGTAATTTGATAGCAAAATAAGCGTAGTGAAAAACATATAAAAGGTTTTCAAGAAATTGATTTTTCCAAGATTACCGATCTGGGCTATTGCCGTGAATTAATTACATAAAAAATTGAAAGCCTTTTATTTCTTAGTTATTTATAAAACAGAGAATACACAATCATCTCAAGTTGTCGCATATGCCGAAAGAAATCAGCAAAGTAGTATCTGGTATCTAAAGATTGACTTACTAGTCTGATCTCAACAAAAAATAAATCGAGAATGGTATCATGAATTTTAACCACTTGACTAACGATAGTACGAGCGAAAATATTGACTCTTTTACTAACGCAAATATGCTGGTAAAAATTGGGCAAATATTACATCAATCGCAACCTCCACGCCCCATACTAAGTAAAGTATTTAATTTTATTGAGGAAAATTATCAAAATCAGATAAGCCTTCGCGAAGTAGCTCAAGAAGTTGGACTTTCTCCTGCCTACTTAACTGATTTAATACGACGAAAGACTGGAAAAACTGTACTTACATGGATTACAGAGCGTCGAATGGCAGAAGCGCGTAAGTTACTTTTAGAAACCAACCAGTCCATAGAACAGATTACCGAAGCTGTTGGCTACTTTGATAGACGCCATTTCAGTCGCTTGTTTTTGCGGGCTCATAAGTCTACTCCTCACTCTTGGCGAATAGCAAATCAAAGTTGTAATGACTTACTTTCGCAGCTAAACCAACAGAAAGCTACTAACCTTACACCGAAAGAAGCACAAAGGTTAAAAATCTGCGTAGGAGAGATAGCTACAATTCTTTATAAGAACACTGCTGCTGATGAGGTATTCAACCTAGATAGTATTAAGCAAGGTTCTATTCTGCAAATTCATGATGGCTCAGTACAAGTAACTTTGAGATAAATACTTTACAGAGAAAAAATGACTAGCAAAGTAAAAAGTTGGTGGCAGCCCCCCGCTTTGCGTATCGGCGAAGAAAATAGAATAGAACGGCATGCAACATGGCTAGAACTTTTTTATGATTTAATCTTTGTCGCAGTTATTGCAGAGATGGCACACAATCTTAATCAAGATGTCTCACCTTCTGGTTTTCTTGGTTTTATAATGCTATTTACTCCGCTCTGGTGGTCATGGGTTAGTTCAACTTTGTATTCCACTAGATTTGATACTGATGACCCATTACATAGATTCCTAACTGGTATCCAAATGTTTTGTATTGCCATGTTTGCGGTAAACGTACATGATGGGTTGGGAGAAAGTTCAGCTGGTTTTGCATTTTCTTATGCCCTTGTTCGTATTTTAAACGTCATTGAGTATCAGCGCGCCCTGCGTCATATAGCCATAGCACGTAAGCTTACAGTAAAATTTGTAATAAGCTTTGGAATTGTGGGGGCAATTTGGTTAATGTCAGCATTAGTACCAATGCCCCTACGCTTTGTTCTTTGGTTTTTGGCGTCGAGCGTAGACTTCGCAACGCCCTTATTAATAGGAGAATTAAGCGTACAGTTTGCTCCACACACTTCGCATTTACCAGAGCGTTTCGGACTGTTTATTATTATCGTACTCGGGCAGTCTATTATCGGTGTAGTTAATGGTGTCGTTCAGCAGCAATGGGACATCTTACTCATACTTTCTTTAGCGTGTGGTATAAGTATAGCCTTCAGCTTATGGTGGATTTACTTTGACAATCTTGGTGGTTCTGCGATTGAGTCAGCTCGTGCATGCTCTCGTCGACTTTGGGCTTATCAGCTGTGGTTATATATGCACTTACCGCTAGCTATTGGTCTTACGGCAACGGGGGTTGGTATAGAAAAGGTTATATCAAAAGCTTCAAGTTTAGTCTTACCAGAGGCAGAGCGTTGGTTGATTTGCTCGGCTGTAGCAATATGTTTACTTGCTCTCGGAATTATAAATTTTACTGGTTTAATCGCTAGTAATCAGCCCCGACGCTGCAAATTTCGGATTGGATATCGTTTTGGCTCCGCTGCTTTGATTATAATTCTCGCTATAGCTGGCACCAATCTTGCTTCTATTGAACTTATCGGGATTATAGCTGTAGTTTGTGCTACGCAAATTGTTCTCGAATTGCGTAATGTTATTGTTTCTTCTCATTAGCCCAGCTATATACATTGTCTCTGGTGAATAATTAGATGCTGCTGGAGCGGCAACGGTTTTTTATCCATTACCTGCAAAATTATGAAGTCTTTAGTTAAATTATTTTCACCAATAAACAAACAAAAAATTCCTTGGTGGGTAGAAATTAGCACTACTATACCCCGATGTACTTACTTTTTTGGGCCTTTTGATAGTGTTAAAGAAGCTAAACAAGAGCAAACTGGCTATATTGACGATTTAGTTCAAGAAAAAGCCTTTGGAATTACAGTTGAGATTAAGCAGTGTCAACCAACTTCTATTACAGTTTTTGAAGAGCCGTATGAGAATAGATAAAATTCGTTACCGCTTTTATCATACTTTTTTCAATCACCGATTTCAAATCCTTTTTGCTTGACCTTTTGACTAAGTTTTTCTTCTTGCTTTAAATATCGAACAAATTCTATGAGTTTTTCCTTGTCCTGATTAGTCAAATCAAATTTATTAATCTTAATAATTCCCCCTTCTCCTCGAAAATCAGATGCTGCAAAAAGAATAGAGGAATCATCTTGACGAGAAATAGTTAAAGTCTTTCCTCGTTCTTCAATACGATATAAATTATCTTCAAAATAGCGTATCTTCTGTTTTGACTTGACTGACTGCTTCAAGATATAGCTGGCAAAATCATAGATTTTATACCCTTCTTCTATCTTATTTAGGCGATTAATAATATCGGGTGTTGAAAGTAGCTTGGCTAATCTTTCCATCTCACGTGTTTTCGGTGACAAAATCCAATCCTGGTAAGCGATCGCTTTGTGTTGCCATTTGTCCAGGTTATTATTAGCTGTCTTTAACTCACGCTCAATGTCTTTTAATTTAGACTTATTTAGCTGTATTTGAGTTTTTTTCTCTTCAATGATATCGGAACCAACTCCAAAGGGATTGAGTAGAGAACGAGGTGACAATTGGTTTAGCTCTCGTATTTGAGCGTTAATTCTTCGCTCTCCTGATACTAATAGCCTTTCCAACCTGTTAATTTCTAATTGAATATTTTGAATTATTTCCCGCCTTGGTTCATGGGGACGCTTTAAGAGCCATTTTTCCACAGAGGATTTGATTGCTAGTAGTTTAGAGTCAGTAAGTTTATTTGGCTGTACGTTGACTTTTTCATCCTCTACATCATTAGTCAACCGTTCCTCTTCTTTTCTAGAATTCGTCTGTATCTCTTGAAGATCATTAGCTAGCGCAGACGGCAAATAACTCACTAAATCAATTTCTGACCACGTTATTTGCGAATCTTGAGGAATACTTACTCGTACACCTAAACTTGCTGCATCCATAGCTGCTTTATCTCTGCTATAGTCAAAATCAAGACCCCGTTGTGAAATCAATTTAGGAAAAGAAGCATTATGTAATTTACTTCCTCTAACCTTCAAATCTCCTAATTGATAGCTAATACGCTTTCTGCCTTTATCGGAAATAGTGGGTCTGACATCCATATCCAAACCTTGTAACCGACCAATAAACGTAGTCATCTCAGGCTTGTCCTCACTTGCCTTATCGATAGCAGCCTGTAACTTAATACCTAATGGGATCTCTGGTAAAGCCGTGCGTTCGCCCTCTTTAAACTCTTTAATTTCTCGTTTAATTCGCTGTGTTTGCCCGTGAGACAAGGCTTTACGCTTTCTATTTTTAGATGGAGTAACTTGGGTCAGTTGTTCTTTTACCTCCAACTGTCTTAAGATCTCTTCAAACTTGCGCTTATCCTGCCAATCATCAACTCTTTTACCATCTAAGGTAATCATATTGACCGCAATGTGAATGTGGTCGTGGTCGTGATCCCAATCGTGTCCAGGGTCATCTCGATGATGATCTATCACTACATATTGATTATTGGTATAGCCCAATTCTTTTACTGCTTCCTTGGCAATTCTGACTTTAACATCATCTGGGACATAACCATCAGAGTTAGCAAAGCTCATGATTAGATGTTTAACTGGCTTGGTTGTAGTCCTACGCTGGTCGGCACAGTTGTTAAATTCTTGAGTTAATTCCCAAGCGTTTCTTCCTGCTGCCGAGCCGCCAATAATTCTCGCTCCTTTATCATCAGCTAAAAGATAGCGAAATAAACCGCCAAAGTCACTGCCATGTTCGATATGACCGATCATAGTTCTACTGTAATAATTTCCTAATTACTTGGTGGATGCCAACCCGCTTGTACCCATTGTTCCCTGACAGTAACGGCTATAAAATTGTTAAGCTGTAGGGCATTAACTGTAGCTCTACCGATGGCTGTTTTTCCTTCTATTTGAGTTCCATTACTCCTCCATTGGAAGTGCTGCGACCATTTCTGGTGTCTGGGATTAAAAAGCCGAGTAGTTTTTGCTGTCTTTTGATAAACATGCTGTGGTTTGAACTCCTTTATAGCCATTACACAAGCGACAGGCCAACCAGAGATTATCGGGGTCATCCGTACCTCCTTTAGCTTGAGGAATAATATGGTCGATTTCTAACATCCCTAAAACGTATTTCTGTAAACTAAGACAGTAACCGCACCGATTTCCAGCTAAGTCACGAATCTGCTTTTTCAAAGTATCTGAAATCATGCTGACAATGGTTCTCTCAAGCCACGCTCGACAGCTTCACGCAGGGCTACTGCCTTTCTTACAAGTAAAGTTTGGTAAATTTGCATTAATGTCCATAATTCAGGTCTTTCTGCTTCGCTGAGTGTATCTGCCTGTTGTTTTGAAAGCAGTTGACTCAATCTAATATCTTGCTCTGATTCCATCTGTAATTCGCTCATTGCCATAACTTCGCGCGCGGACAGAGACTTGACTGAATCGGTTTCATTGCTATCTTCTCGAATCATATTTTCTATCTATTTATTAATGTCATCGTTTTGCTTGACTCCAGACAAAGCCAACCTCACTTCTCTTAGTGTTTCTCTTGTTGTCTCTATTAACTCCAAAGCGTATTCCAGGCTTTCAGGCTTCGGTAGATATTGGGGAATTGCTTCGCCCTTTTTTTTAGCTGTATTCAAGGCCTTAGCTATCTGATTGATGTTGTTGCCGATAGCTGGTAACGATGAAGAAATAGAAGCCAGTTCTCCATAAAGCTGCCAATTTACCGCAGGAACACGAGCTGGTAACACGCTTTGTCCAGACAATTTTCGAGTCACATAGGCACTGCGAGTCAGGTTGACAGCTTTTGCTTGGACATCTAACTCTTCTAGTTGGCTTGGTCTAAATCTAAAACTGACAATTTTGGTCTTATTTTCAGGCTCTGGCACGGTCAAAAATTCAATAATAATACAAAAAATCGGTGATTTAAGTTTTGGGGGTGCAGGGGGTTTCCCCCGCCGAGTAGAGCGGTGTATCGGTATCAGACATAATTATAGCAAATGTATTACACCGCGCCTGCTCGCTCTCAATCTCTATTCTGATTGACCTGAAATGAGCGAAAATTCAAGATGGGCTGATTTTGTTAGCAGACGCACAATTTAACTCAAAATATGGGAATTATCTTCAATGTTTAGCACAGATATAACACAAACTGGTTCAAAGTAAGGGTGCTATTAAATGAGTGATTATTTATCTAACAGCACAGTTTAGCGGTCTATTTCAGTAATTTATGTGCCAAAGATGTGAGCAAATTACTCCGCCTAATTTAGTCAAATATCGACGTTAGTTTTTTTGGGGGCTAAACTTGAATTGTATTAGGCGTATGGCAACGATTCTTACATTCAAGGGTCATATCGACCTTAAACTCAATACTGATAAGGTTTTCGAGATTTGAAGAAAGAGAGTATAAACATTGCCGAATTAGACATCTTTTCGGCAATGTTCAAAATTTAAGAGAACGATTTTATTGGGTTCGAGCCAATTTTTTCATAGTGCGAAAATCACTTTTTTCGGCAAAGTCTTTTATCAGCAGGGACAAATCAGAGTGATTAAATTCTTGAATATCTTGATCTGTATGATTTTGAGCCTTCAAGCATTCAAAAAGCCTCAAAATTAAAATCTCAGAACCCTTTCGTTGCAAAGCTTTGAGGGGGATATGACCCTAAAATTCAACAATCGTTGCCATACCCCAAT
>JASJDX010000196.1 GCA_030064975.1 Pleurocapsa sp. MO_192.B19 | reverse complement strand
GGACTCGCTGAGTCCTACGTCCTTCGGACGCGCTTTGCGAACGGACAAGCGATCGCAACCGCATCGCGCGAGACGCTACGCTCCGGAGTTACAATTTTTCCCCCGAAATAATAGGGAATGCAAGCATCTCTCAAGTTATGAATTAGGAAATTTTTAGTTTCATCGAACTTAAGTAGGTAGGCGGAATTAAATATAAAACGGAAATAATCTAAATTCACTGATTAGCACTTGCTAAAAGCTACTTGCTAAAAGCTACTTTTTGAGCAAACTATCTTCTAATTAATTTGACCCACCTACTTACGTTGGTTGGGTTGTAATGTTTATTATGCCAAGTTTATTATGCCAATTATAGCGATCCGTAGGCTAGGCGGGGCCTAATCGCGTTTTCTAAATCTAGAAGTTTTTATGTTATGGGAGATCGCCATCTCAGTTGCCGAATAGTTTAATTTTGTTCTTCGTACTTGGTTATTATGTCCCTAATTTCTTCGGCGGCGATATCTTCTCTCTCAGATTTTGAATAGATAGTAATCAAAATTATTTTGGTTTGGGTTTTTAGATAATAAATAATTCGATATCCGCCACTTTTTCCTTTTTGAATATCGCTGTTTTTGATTCGTAGCTTGAATATCGTATATCCAACTCCAGATACAATATCCCCTGGTAATTTTCCCAGTTGCAACTGCTCGATGACTGGCTGAATATCTTGGCGAATTTTACGGTATTTTTTGGCTAGAATACGCAAATTTCGTTTGAACTTAGCGGTAAACTCGACTTCGATTGGGGATACATCATTCTGCATCTATGCCTTCCCACAGTTGACATACAGGTAACGTATTTCCTGTCATCGCATCTTGCCAACCTTGACGAAAACTTTTTTGTGCAGATTCGGTTAATTCCTCATCCTCATCTTCTGAAAGCAGGACAATTATTTTAACGCGGGTTTTTTCTGTTACAGCTAGAGGTGTATCCAAACAAAGTTGACCTTGTTCGTTAACCGTTCCCATTACTTCAACTGCTTTCATCACCATGAAAATGAATTTAATCTAAAACTATTCTAGATGATGACAGATAGTAAATTGCGCTCCTTAGGCTAGACCGGGCCTAATCGCCTTCTCTGAATTTAAAAGTTTGTGGGTTATGCGCGATCGCATAATTAAAGTTGTAAGTTTATTTTTAAGCAAGTTAATGTATCAAGCTTTTTATACTTATATTAAATAACACGGTTATCATCAGGTGGATGAAGCGATCGCCAAAGGTGAGCAAGTCGTAACTCGTGGAATTTTTAGCAGAACTCATCAGGGAGAGTTAATGGGTATTTCACCCATCTCAATTGGAAGAGTTCACTTATCAAAGTGCCTGGAATTCCTTTAATAAATTATTTTTTCTTATATAAAGTCATCAAATCAAGACATTACATCAAAGTTTTTGTATCTAATATTACTTTTGCTATTTGCTAAATAGTCCAATATTTATAATCAAGATCGCATTCATCATCCAAGTATAATTTTTGCAGAAATTTATTACATACATTCAAAAACTGCGATGATTCTGCGATGATTCAAGTGGTACAAAATGTCTTTATAATCTTCAGCCCAAGGTAAAAACATTTTGAGACTTATCCCACGTACATACCTATCAGTAAATATCTATTAGTAACGAGCAGAATAAAATGCCAGAAACTCTCTTCAAAGTTGACTTAACCAAACCAATGGAAAAGCAAGATGTCCCTGGTCATAATCGTTGGCATCCTGATATACCTGCGGTGGTTTCTGTTAAACCTGGAGATGTCTTTCGTATTGAGTGCAAAGACTGGACAGATGGACAGATTAGCAACAATGACGATCCTAGTGATATTGAAAAGGTAGATTTAAATATAGTTCATGTACTGAGTGGTCCAATTCGCGTTGAAGGTGCAGAACCAGGAGATATTCTAGTTGTAGATTTATTAGATATCGGAGCTTTACCAGGAGATGAATGGGGTTTTACTGGTATTTTCTCGAGAGATAATGGAGGTGGCTTTCTTACAGATCATTTCCCTAAAGCCGCTAAAGCCTGTTGGGATCTTCAAGGTATCTATACTAGTTCTCGTCATATTCCTGGGGTACGCTTTGCAGGTATTACCCATCCTGGCTTAATTGGCTGCGCCCCTTCAATGGAATTATTGCAGACATGGAATAAGCGTGAAAAAGCTTTAGTAGAAAAAGGTGGGCCGCCTTGGAAACCCGAAATTCCTGCTTTAGCAGCATTACCTAACCCCGAACAAGCAGTATTAGGAACTCTTAAGGGTTCAGAATTTGATCGCGTTGCTGCTGAAGCGGCCCGTACTGTACCACCCAGGGAACATGGCGGAAATTGCGATATTAAGAACTTATCTAAAGGTTCACGGATATATTTTCCCGTCTATGTGGATGGTGCAAACTTATCTATGGGTGATATTCACTTTTCTCAAGGGGATGGGGAGATATCTTTTTGTGGCGCGATCGAAATGTCAGGTTATATCGATCTTCATGTCGATATTATCAAAGGTGGTGTAGAGAAATATGCCATGGTCAATCCCATCTTTAAACCAGGGCCAGTTGAACCTCAATATTCAGAATATTTAATCTTTGAAGGTATTTCCGTCGATGAATTTAGCGGCGAACAATATTATCTTGATGCTCATGTTTCCTATCGTCGCGCTTGTTTAAACGCGATTAATTACTTGAAAAAATTTGGCTATACAGGGGAACAAGCCTATCTCTTGCTCAGTTGCGCCCCTGTAGAAGGGAGAATTAGTGGTATTGTCGATGTTCCTAACGCTTGCTGTACTCTAGCCTTACCGACGGCGATTTTTGACAAGAATATATTACCTACTTAATAAAATTTGTTACAACGTGGGCGAACACGCCCCTAATAATTACTGATGAATGACAAATGCCTCTATACGAATATCGCTGTAATCCCTGTGGAGAATTTGAAGCTTGGCGCAGTTTGGCTGAGTACAATTTACCAATGAACTGTCCTAGTTGCGATCGCACAGCAACAAAAATATTTTCTGCACCTAATATTAATCTTAATTCTGGAAGTCTATCGGCACTCGCTAGTTCTCAACCTGCTGAACCTAAATTAGTCACGCAAAAAGGAAAAGAACCTACTAAACCAAGATATCAAAGTTCAACTAACAGCAGACCTTGGATGATTTCTCATGCACCACCAAGATATTGATATTCTTGACTAACCGTTCGTTCAAATTTTTGAACTGTTCAAAATTACAATGGCGAAACAGTTTGCTTCACAAGGGTTTAAGAAAATGTAGAAAAGGTAAGCTAGAAGCAATTAAAAAAAAGCGATCGCGGATCGTACTCTTCGGGTCATCCCCTTGAGCAGTGGGCTGCACTCAATTGCGTTCCTAAGATTCTTCAAACCCCGATCACTCTGTCAACGAAGAGATCGCTTGAAATTTTATCTCTATCTCCTGTAAAACTTGGGAAACTTCGCGCTCATCTCCCCAAAGTTATAGGAACAAATCCTGCTTCTTCAATCGATTTTTGCATTTCTTTGGTAAGTAGTAGTTTAGTAAAAGCTTCTCCTCCCTTTTGAGATCGACCCCCATCTTGTTTAACTATGACGTATAAATAACGAGTAATAGGATAAGTAGCATGTTTAATAGCTGCTATGTTAAGTCGATTGCGTTTTTTGGGACAATTTTCTGGGACTACTGCTGGCGGAAGGGAAAGAGGGATAAATTTTCCGTTTTCATTAGCTATGGGCAAAGATTTGACCGTACACTGAGGTATGATTTCTGGTGCAGAAGCATAATATATCCCGCCTGGTATCTCTCTAGTCTGCTTCAATCCATCAGTAGTTGAATAAACATACTTGACATTGCTACCAAAAGGCTGATTTTGCAACACTTTCTGCTGAAAAAATTCGGCTGTACCTCCATCTTCTACTCTTCGAGTCAAGGGTACAATCTCTAGATCGGGACCATTTACTTCCTTCCAATTAGTAATCTGACCTAAATAAATTTTCTCTAACTGTTCCATCGTCAAACCTGATACTTGTAGAGAAGGATGAACGGCAATTGCAATCGCATCAATACCTACCTGATATTCTCTGAGGGTAAAGCCCTGCTGATGGGCAAGGATATGTTCTTTTTGATTTATTGATCGAGATGATTCAGAAAAATCTAGTTCCCCTTCTAGCAGCATACGAATACCTGTCCCTGAACCAGGTGTAGCATTAATAGCTGATACATAACGTAAATTAAATTCAGGATATTTTTTGCTTATTTTTGGGTTTACTATCTGCCGAATTGGAGCCCAGGTAGTACTACCACCATAATTAAATATTCCCTGAGGTATGTTGTTTACTTCTGGAAGAGTACTAACTTTTGTGTTCGTACTTTTTGTTTGTTCTTTATTTGTTTGTTCTTTATTTGTCTTCTTATTACTCTGAGCTAGAATTTTTCTTTGAAGTCCCAGAGTTGGATAACCCAGAATTGGAGAAATTAAATATAAAGTACTTGCCTCCAGTACAACTATAACTATCAAAACAACAGCTAGAAAAAAGCTCAGGCGAACTATGGGAGATATGGTTTTATTTTTTGTTCTTTCTAGGTTTTGAGTAGATGTGCTTGGAGTTGAAGCTTTTAACTGAATTTCTTCTTGGGGTGTAGCGAGATTTTTTTGTCGAAGAGATTCTAATGCTCTTCCTAAGCTTTCTGGTTGAGCAGGCGGGCAGTCTAAAACTTTGAGGACAAAATTAATATTAGTGATTACGCTAGAGAATAAATTTTCTTGTTGAAAATTAATCAACAGTTCATCTACTCCTTGCTTGACTGCCCATCGACGAATAGCCAATGAATATTCATGTTGGATATCGGTAGTTAGAATAATCTTTGATGAAGGATAATGCTGATAAAAACACCGACAAATTTCATAAGCATTGTCTATTTTTAAATCTATTATCAGTAAATTTGGTTTTAATTCTAGTGTTTTAAAGTAATTGGCAATATGCTTTTTCTTAGTGTATTTTTGTTCCCAAGTTACAAAAATATCCTGTTCCCAAAGGATAAAATGCCATACTTCAGCTTGAAACTTAGATGGTTGAAACAGCAGGACTGTTTTTTTACTGTTACTCATTGGATTTCAAAAACTATCAAAACTTCTTTATCAAGTATTAAATAAAATATCGTTTATTTTTACTTCTCCTTTGTAGCAAAGAACTATATTTAAAAGCGATCGCTTTTAAATTTTCAAATCTAATTAATCAATTTAATTAAGCTATACCCCAATCAATTAAATAAACTTAATTATCTAATTGTTCTTGCAAATAAGTCTGTAGCAAATTATCAAGCTTATCTTCAGGACAACATTCAATCAATGCTGTAAATGCCTCATATAGTTTAGCTGCACTATCGCCTAACATCGGAGTTAATCCCCAGACATCTTCTACCCACTGTTTAGGTGGTTGATCGTCAAAAATCATGCGTTCTAATAGTTGTTTGGCTTCAGCTTTGGAAAGAGACATAATTAGTTAAAGTTTGATTAATAATCTTTTATTATTCAACATCGTCTGCGTTATAAGCTTAGAACGAAATGTCTTTTACTAATTTCAGAAATGCTTAATACTTTTAGTTGGTCTAATCCTTGGACGATCGCTTTAGCTTTAAATACTATTCTACTGGCGATCGCTTTCATTAGCCCGAAGAAGCTTTTAACTCCTATAGGTAATATTAATGGTGCGATCCTGGGAATATTGGTTTGGGGAACTTTAGGCTGGCGTGGCTATATAGTAGTGATATTCTACTTCTTAGTTGGTTCTGGACTGACTTTTGTAGGTATGGAGCAAAAAGAAGCAGAAGGCATTGCTGAAGAGCGATCAGGAATGAGAGGTGCAGGAAATGTTTGGAGTTCGGCATTAACCGCAACGCTCTGTGCGATCGCAACTTTGTTTTTTACATCCCCGATCAAAGAATTATTCATTCTCGGCTATGTTGCTAGTTTCTGTACTAAGCTTTCCGATACTACTGCAAGTGAAGTCGGCAAAGCCTACGGTAAGACAACTTATTTAATCACAACTCTAAAACCCGTACCTAGAGGTACTGAAGGAGCGGTAAGTTTAGAGGGAACACTTGCAGGTATCGCAGCCTCAATAGTTCTTGCCATCATTGCTTGGGGTATCGGTATGATTAGTGGGCTAGGAATTATTTGGTGTGCGATCGCTGCTTTTATTGCCACTACTATCGAGAGCCTAATAGGTGCGACACTAGAATCTCGCTTTGCTTGGCTAACTAATGACATTGTTAATTTTATTAATACTCTAATAGGTGCGATCGCAGCAATTTTCTTGGCTTTAATTACCTCCAATATCTAAAACCTAATCTAAGTAAAAAATCTAAGTAAAAAAACAATCCTGCATAATTGCTTGGCTAAGTAATCTTTTATACTTTCCTGAACTAATAATGTAAGAGCCAAAACGCTCTAAATGAGGATTTTGCAATTGAGCATCAAACAAAACATATTGCTTGTAGCACAAATGTTCTACCAGTTTGACCATTGCTACTTTAGAGCCTTCGGTAATGCGATAAAACATCGACTCTCCAATAAATGCACCTTTAATTGCAATGCCCAAAATTCCCCCAGCAAGTTGATCTCCCTGCCAAGTTTCAAAACTATGCGCCCATCCTGCCTCATGCAGCGCAAGATAAATCTGTTGCAGCTCTTTAGAAATCCAAGTTGTATCGCGATCGGCACAGCCTTCACAAACTGCTTTAAAATCACGGTTGATCGCCACTGAAAACCTGTCTTGGTTTAGCACTCGTTGTAAAGATTTAGGATAGCAAAAGCGATCGTCTAAAGGAATTAAGGTACGCTGACGACTAGAATACCAATCCAATTGTCCATCATCATCGGACATTAGAAAATAACCTTGGCTATATCCTTCAACAATTGAAGCGATATCAATTTTCATATTTCTACTATTATCTATTTCTAAATAGAGATGTTTAGATTGAAAAATACTTGTATGAAGTAATCAGTTGCCCTGAATAAACAACTAATCATCGACAACTCCTATACAAATTAAACATAACAAAATAAATCATCATGACAGATACTGCTAAACCTATCACTCCCATTACCTTACCCAAAGTACAACATCCAGAGAAAGAAGAAGAATGGCTCAAAAAGTCTTTACATAAATGGTTAGATGAAGAGTTTTTGCCCGAAGCGGTTAACGCTAAAATAGCTCAAAGAGCATCAAAAATATTCGTGCGTCAACGTTTAGAAGGCGAAAATGATTTAGGCTCATTGGTAATTGCCATTATTGCCGAGATGCGAGCTTTTGATTTTAGTCGCAGTTTCTATAGCGAATTTGCAGTCGCCAATGCTGTAAGCGATTTAATTTTAGATAGTTTAGGCATAGATCGTTGTTGCGGTGAATAATTTCTTCAATAATCTTCAATAAGCAGTGAGCAATGAGCAAACTTCCCTGGATGAATGATTGGAAAAATCGTGCATCAAAGAATATTGATGATGCCACGCGGCGTTTGAAAAAGCTGATTCGTGTTGATCGCGTTGCCGAGAAAGCTGTTAGCTTATTTAGCGTAAGCGACGAAAAAGTGGCAGAAATTTTGACTACAGTTAGAGCAAAACTACCGACAACAGAAGCATTATTAATTGGTAAACCTCAAGCTGGCAAAAGTTCAATTGTCCGTGGTTTAACAGGAGTATCAGCCGAAATTGTGGGGCAGGGATTTCGTCCCCATACTCAAAATACCGAAAGATACGCTTATCCCTCTGAAGAGTTACCATTATTGATTTTTACCGACACAGTAGGACTAGGAGACATTAACCAAAATACCCAAACGATTATTGAAGAATTAGAACAGGAACTGACAACAGAAAGTCAGCGTGCCAGAATTCTCATTTTAACTATTAAAGTCAGCGATTTTGCTACCGATACTTTACTACAGGTAGCCCAACAATTAGGCCAAAATTATCCTGATATACCTTGTTTACTTGCAGTCACCTGCTTACACGAAGTGTACCCGCCTGATGTTGGAGATCATCCAGAATATCCACCAGACTATGAAGCGGTTAATCGAGCTTTTAAGCTAATTCAACAAGACTTTGAGCAACTTTGCGATCGCTCTATATTAATCGACTTTACCCTAGAAGAAGACGGCTATAACCCGACCTTTTATGGCTTAGAAGCATTAACCAACGCTTTAGCTGAATTGCTTCCAGAAGCAGAATCACGTACTATTTACCAGCTATTAGACAACACTGCAAGTGAAGAATTAGGCAATCTCTATCGAGATACTGCACGACGTTATTTAGTTGCCTTTTCCACGATGGCAGCTACCTTAGCTGCCGTACCTTTACCTTTTGCTACCATGCCAGTCTTAACTGCATTACAAATATCTTTAGTCGGGTTGCTCGGCAAACTATACGGACAAACCCTATCTCCTTCTCAAGCTGGCGGAATTGTTAGCGCGATCGCAGGTGGTTTTTTTGCTCAGGCGATCGGTCGAGAATTAATCAAATTTATTCCTGGTTTTGGCAGCGTCATTGCAGCCTCTTGGGCAGCAGCATACACTTGGTCGCTCGGAGAGGGAGCTTGTGTCTATTTTGGAGATCTCATGGGAGGCAAGAAACCAGATCCTAATAAAATTAAGTTAGTGATGAAAGAAGCATTCGCTTCAGCCCAAGAACAATTTAAAAATATTCAGCAATGACTGGTTTTCGATTCTGGTTTTAAATTTTCTACAAATTTCAAAAAAAGATTGTGCGCTATATTGCTTATTCTATAAAGCTTGAAGAGGATTGAAAAGAAAAAATCCCAATTAATTTCGCTCAAGGGGTTGACTTTAGGATTTAGATTCCCTATATTGGTAAATGCGCGGTTGAGAGGGGTAACCCGAACGACAACGCCCAGAACCTAGACAAATCAATAGTTTGACGGTTTTTAGAACACAATA
>JASJDX010000195.1 GCA_030064975.1 Pleurocapsa sp. MO_192.B19 | reverse complement strand
GGTTATTAGGTCAAGTAGAAGCAGGAGAAAGGGCAACTTTAAGTCCTCAAATCGATGGTAGAGTCCAGCAAGTTTTAGTTAGAGAAGGCGATCGCGTTACCCCAGGGATGACGATCGCTATTCTAGATGATGCCGATAGCAGATTGGCTTTAGCGGAAGCACAAGCAAGACTAGCACAAGAAAGAGGCAATCTAGCGCGGTTGCAAGTAGGGACTCGTCCCGAAATTATTGCTCAAAGACAGGCAGAATTAAACACAGCGATCGCTAGAGAATTAGAAGCACAAGATAATTTAGACAGAGTAGAAGGTTTGACCGCAGAAGGGGCATTGTCTCAAAGAGCTTTAGTAGAAGCTAGAACCGAAGCAGACGCTGCAACCAGCGAGAAATTCCGCCTTCAAGCCCTGTTAGCTGAAGCCCAAGCCGGCCCTACCAGAGAAGAAATTGAGGCACAACAAGGCTTAGTAGCAGCAGCACAAGCAGCCGTCGAACAAGCAGAGTTAGGTATGCAGCGCACCGAAATCAAAGCAGCCTTTTCAGGGATAGTCCAGTCGCGGGATGTCGATCCTGGTGATTATGTGGAAGTCAACGATCCCATCTTAACTATGGTCAGCGATCGCACCCTCGATATCTTTTTAGAAGTACCAGAAAGCCTCAGCGGACAAGTTGCGCCAGGAATGCGAGTCAACCTTAATGCCAGGGCATTACCCAACTGGCAACAGGAGACAGAAATTACCGCAGTCGTACCTACAGCAAATAGTGCTTCTCGGCGACAGTTAGTCAGAGTCAGCTTAGATAACCCACCCCCAGAATTACTTCCAGGAATGGCAATTCAGGCAAATCTAGCCGTACCAGTAGAGAATGCAGATACCTTTATCGTGCCGAGAGATGCTTTAACTAGAAGGGGTAATCAATGGTTATTGTTTGCAGTCGATAATAACCAAGCACAACAAATAGATGTCGAGATGGTTGCAGACATGGGACAAGAAGTAGTTATTGCCAATCCCGAATTAGAAGCAGGACAAAGTATTGTTGTTACGGGTGGAGATGGTTTAACAGATAATGCGGAGGTGCAGGTAGTTAATTCTTCGGTTGATAGTCAGTAGAGACGTAGCATGCTACGTCTGTACGGTCATTAGTCAGACAAATAATCAAAATGCGATCGCAATTCCGTTTAAATCATGCTCGAAAATAAACCCCAAACCTCAAATCAAGCTAATCTCGGTTTAAAAACCAGAGATCTTGTTGCTGCTTACACCCTGCTGCGAATAGTCGTCGGGATTAATTATTTCAATCATGGGGCGACGAGAATCTTTAATATTCCTGGTTTTATGGATGCAATGGTCAATACCATGCAGGATTCTTGGATTCCTGAATTCCTAATCAGAATCAATGCAGCTTTAGTACCACCAATAGAACTAATTGTTGGCGCATTAATGATTGTTGGCTTCTGGACGCGGGGTGCATTAATCGCCTGTTTTATCTTGATGGCTGTCCTGATGTACGGCATCACTATCATTCAAAACTGGGACGGGGCCAGCAGTCAATTAATTTATAATATCGTTCTCTTTATTCTCTTAGCAGGATTGAGTTTTAATCGTATTTCTGTAGATGGTTGGTTAAAAAGTAAAGGCAGTAAATAAAGCAATACCTTAGCTTGTGGCGTTTCTAACTAGCGAGTAACTTTTTAGTGAGTGAGGAATTTAGATGAGAAAATTGCGCTTTAATTTTTTTCCTATAAAAACAATGCTTTTAGTTATGAGTTTACTTGGAACAATTATCCTAAGTCTATCTCAACCAATTGTGGCGCAAACTGAAGGCGATCGCGAGAATATAACCATTCATAATTACTATACTTCGCCACCATTTGAAGAAATTTATTACTACGCAATAGAGACAGAGGAGGGTCTAATCTTGATTGATACGGGAAGATTGCTGTCACAAGCCAGATATGCCCTAGAAGAGTTGCAGCAGTTTGATAAACCAATTGAGGCAATTCTGATTACTCATCCCCATACAGACCATTTTGGCGGATTGCCAGTATTTGTCGAAGCAGCAGGAGGAGATGTTCCGATTTATGCTTCTGAAATTACGCTTGAGAGTATAGAAAATGACGAACGGGGCTACATCGAAAATCGTAATCAACAGCTAGGGCTAGATTTTCCAGATTCAGAAGAGATTCCCTTACCTGACTTTATTGTAGAAGACGGACAGCAGTTAAATATTGGTGGTATTAATATTATCGCCTATGACTTCCCGACTAATGAATCTGATACAACTACAACTTACTATTTGCCAGAAGAAGAAGTAATGTTTGTGGGAGACTTGGTAAATGGAGAAAAAACCCCAGGTTTATTTGAAGGAAATACCAGCAACTGGCTTACCATCCTCAGAGCAATTCAACAGAGATTTCCCAATCTAGAGCGAGTTTATCCTGGTCATACCGAACCCGATCGCCCCGATCGACTAATTGAAGCTCAAATTGATTATATCGAAACCTTCCGCAACTTAGTAAGCCAAGCACTAGAAAATGATGAAATAGTTGACGACGAAGAAAAACGTAATATTGCTGATGAAATAGAAAGGCTTTACCCAGATTACGAAACCTCACTTTTATTACCAGGATTAATTGAGATTAATATTGATGGGGTTGCTGAAGAACTCCAAGGTGAAGGTAATTGATGAGATATTTAATACGAATTAAAAACACAACTCTATAATTGTATTTTAAACGGATAGAAACTATTAAAAAAGCTTGATCAATAGTTGATTAAAATCAGAAAATGTTTACAAAGCAAAACCAATATAATATTATTTTGAACGATATTAATAGTAAAGAAAGGCGCGAGTTAATTACCAAAAAACTATTTGAATTCAATCAATCTCAATCTGAACAAGTTGTTGAATGTGATCGTTTAAACACCAACAAACCTACTTTTATAGAAGTTTATGCAGAAATTGAATCACAAAAATTAGTTGGTGGTTTGGTTAGCTATATTGATTGGGGTCAGTGGTTATATATAGATATAATCTGGGTTGATGCAGATTATCGAAAAAAAGGTATAGGAAAGCATTTAATTAAATCTGCCGAACAAAAAGCTAAAAATAAAGGCATCAAACGAGCCAGACTTTATACGTTTGATTTTCAAGCTTTGAATTTTTATCAAAAACTTGGCTATACAGTTTATGGAAAACTTGAAGATTTTCCTGAAGGTCATACAGCCTACTATCTCAAGAAAATTTTGTCTTAAAGAATAACTAAAAATTAACTTTATTTATGTTTTTACCTCATCTACCAAATAAAAAACCAAAGATAGTAATTATCGGTGCTGGCTTTGCAGGATTAAGAGCAGTAGCAAATTTGGCCAAAGTTGATGTAGAAGTCTTATTAATAGATCGCAATAGTTACCATACTTTTGTGCCCTTACTTTATCAAGTAGCTACTGGTTTTATACCGCCAAAAACTGTCGCCTATCCCATCAAAAAATACCTACGTTCTTGTAATAATGCCCGTTTCTTTCAAGCAGAAGTTTTAGAAATTGATTTCAATCGTAAATTTATTACAACCGATCGCGAAAATATCACTTATGATTATTTGGTCATAGCTACAGGCAGTAAAACTAAGTTTCTTGGTGTCGATGGCGCACCTAAATACACTTATCCCTTACGAACACTAAATGATGCAGTAGCTTTGCGCGATCGCGTTTTTAGTAATCTTGAACGCGCTGTTACTTGTAATGACTGGGAAAAACGACAGCAGTTACTAACTTTTACCATAGTCGGTGGTGGTGCAACAGGAGTAGAATTAGCAGGGGCTTTACAGGAGCTAATTAAAACTACTTTAAAGCAAGAATATACCAAACTCAATCCTCAACAAGTCAGAATAATACTCATCCATTCTCAACAAAGATTACTTGCTGATTTTCCCGAACATTTAGGAGACTACACTGGCAGACAACTACGCCGTCGCGGAGTAAAAATTCATTTTCAAACTCGCGTCCGTTCTATAATGCCTGAAGCGGTAGAATTAGACGATGGTACGATAATCGACACAGCAACCATTATTTGGACAGCAGGAGTAGAAGCTAATCTTCCTACTGATGCCGATAAATTATCTACGGGCAAAAGCGAGCAAGTTTGTGTGAGATCGACTTTGCAAATATTAGATTATCCCGAAGTTTATGCAGTGGGAGATGTGGCATACGTCACGCAAGACGGTAAACCATTGTTAGGAATTGCCCCCGAAGCCTTGCAGCAAGGAACAGCAGTAGCTAATAATTTAAAACGACAGCTTCAAGAATTATCTCCCAAACCTTTTAATTATTTTAATAAAGGAACAGCAGCCATAATCGCTCGCAATGCAGGAGTTGCTTATCTATTTGGCAGAATTCCCCTCAAAGGTTGGCTTGCTTGGCTTTTGTGGTTGGGTATTCACTTATATTATCTTCCTGGTTTATCCAAGCGTTTAATAGTCTTAAAAAGCTGGATTAAAGATTATTTCACAGGAGAACGTAGCATTCGTCCTATTATCTCTCAATCAAATAAACTTTCTGCCGATTACGCAGAATCTCAAAAATTCCATTTTTATCAATAAATTAGGAGTCAAACACAAAATGAAATATATTCCTTTAGCTGCCCGTATTTGTCTTTGTATCATCTTTATTAATTCAGGAATTGGCAAGATTTTTGGTTTTGCTAGTACTGCTGAAATGATGGCAAATCAGGGTTTACCAATTGCCAATATACTGCTAATTTTTACAATCGCTTTTCAATTACTCGGCGGACTTTCCTTGCTATTAGGTTATAAAGTTAAAATCGGCTCGATACTACTAATTTTATTTCTAATTCCTGCAACTTTAGTGTTTCACAATCCCCTCGCCGATCCTAGTGAAATGAATTCTTTTCTCAAAAATATTGGTCTAATTGGCGGTTTATTAATGACTATCTATGCAGGTGCTGGTGCATTGAGTATTGACAGTTCTACAGAGAAAACACAACGCCGACAAGAAGTAACAACTAATTATTAACCGTTGTACGGGCGAACGGGCGTTCGCCCCTACCTATAAATAACAATTAACAATAAAAAAAAATGAGTTTAATCAGAACCGCAGTTCGTTGGCGACACGGTACAGGAGTTTTATTCTGCCTTTTAGCATTATTCGGCATCCTGGCATTATTCCAATTACCCCTAGAACTCCAACCAGGAGGAGATCGCCCTGAAATAAGTATTTCTACTCCCTATCTGGGGGCTTCTCCTGCGGAAGTAGAAGATTTAGTGACTCGTCCCATTGAAGAAAGATTAGAAGAAGTACAAGGAATACAAGATATTACTAGTACCAGTCGAGCAGGTATTAGTAATATCAATGTTGAATTTAACTGGGATAGCGATATCGATCGCTCTTTAGTCGATGTCCTCAATAAATTACAGCAAGTTGAAGCACTACCAACAGAAGCCGATGAGTCGGATGTGGAAGTAGTAAGTGGTAGCAGTAGTCCCATGATGTGGGTAATTTTAATACCTAAAGAAGGTTTTACTGCTGATG
This sequence comes from Pleurocapsa sp. MO_192.B19, assembly GCA_030064975.1. Taxonomy (GTDB): domain Bacteria; phylum Cyanobacteriota; class Cyanobacteriia; order Cyanobacteriales; family Xenococcaceae; genus Waterburya. The sequence continues at coordinate 3,429 of JASJDX010000195.1, read as the reverse complement.
ACTATCACTACAGGGATTTAGTAGATGATGTAGTCGTTCCCCGTTTCCGTCAGGTACAGGGTGTGGGACAGTTTACAGTATCTGGGGGTAGAGAAAGAGAAGTTGAAGTAGTGGTCGATCCTAAAGCTTTAGCCGATCGCAATCTTACCATTGGGGATGTAGCCAACAACCTGCGTAACAATAATCAAGATATTCGTGGTGGTCCTTTAGTATTAGGAAGAAGAGAGTATCGCGTCAGGACTGTCAGTCGTATTCAGGATGTCGAACAGTTAGAAAACTTTGTACTGCGTCGGGATGAGTCGGGAACAGTTTATTTGGGAGATGTCGCACAAGCTCGTATGGGTCGGGCTATCCAAGACAGAGCTTTAATTAGAAATGACGAACCTGCGGTAGCTGTAGGAATTATTCGGCAGGTAGGAGGCAACGTACCCGAAATATCCGCAGGAATTAGAGAAGCTTTAGTCGAATTAGAAGCCAGATTTGACCGCGAGGGGGAAGGGATTGCCTTTGATATTCCCTATGATGAAAATGACTATATTAATGAATCGATTTCTTTTGTCCAGGGGAATCTATTTATCGGTGCAATTCTTGCAGCTTTAATCTTACTGTTATTCCTTGGTTCATTAAGGACAGTTGGCGTAATTGCGATCGCCATTCCCACTACCTTGATTACCGTCTTTATTGTCTTTTATATCTTAGGTCGCACCCTGAATGTCATTAGTTTAGCGGGGTTAGCCTTTGCCGTCGGGATGGTAGTAGATAATGCGATCGTAGTCTTAGAAAACGTCTTTACCCATATGCAAAAAGGTAAAACGCCGATGAAAGCTGCGATCGACGGGACGCAAGAAGTAGGCGGTGCGATGTTGGCTTCAACCTTAACTACCGTGGCGGTATTTGCACCGATTGTTTTAGTTACGGGTGAAGCGGGACAACTATTCTTTGATATTGGGGTGGCTCTCTCCGCCTCGGTGCTGTTTTCCTTATTTGCTGCACTTACTCTGATCCCTATGTTAGCGGGACTGTTTCTCAAACGTTCCGAAGCAGACCAAATGCTCTCAGGAGGAGAATACAGAGGTGGTAATTGGTTAGAGCGTGCAGTGTACAAAACTTCGGCTATATTCCGTTTATTACAAGATAAATTAGAGAATTTCCTTTTAAAAACCGTCCGCTGGTCGTTAGGCAGAGGCAGATTAAAACGTCGCTTAATAGTTTTAGCACTCCCCATCGTTTTATTATTCACCAGTTTCCAACTATTGCCTCCTGCCGATTATCTCCCAGAAGGAAACCGCAACCTAATTTTGTGGCTAGCCGAACCCTTTCCTGGTACAAGTTTTCCCGAAGCAATAGAACTTTCTCAAGCACCAAGAGATTTTATTAGCTCTCAACCAGAAATAATGCGTACTCTTTACGTAAATCGTCCTGGTTTCAGAGTAGTGGCTGGTTTTGTTGAACCAGAATTGTCTACAGGTAAAAACTTAGACGATATCGTCAACCGTCTGCGAGAAGCAAGCGGGAATTTCCCTGGTTATCGTTTTCTCGTACCCACGCGACGCTCTATTTTCCAAGATCCTGGCAAAGAATTCGAGATACAGCTGATTGGTGAAGACCTAGAAGAATTAGACAGACTACAACAACAAATCACTCCCCAGATTAGAGAGTTAGCAGGAATTGAAAATGTCCGTGCCGATTTTGTTACGGGTGCGCCAGAATTACAGGTAATACCTAACCGCGAACGTTTAGCAGAAGCAGGATTATCCGAAGGGGAAATCGGTGAAATGGTACAGGCTGCTTTAGGTGGTTTACGCGCCTCGGAATTTGTCGATGGCAAACGAGAAATAGATGTCACTGTAGAATTGCAAAATACTTTCGTGGAAACCCCCGAACAACTACGCCAACTAGCAATTTTTAATGGTGATGGTCAAAGATTACAACTATCCGACGTAGCCGAAGTACTAGAAACCACAGGTGCCGATGTCATCAATCATGTCGACTTAGAGCGATCGATTACCTTAACCGCTAGTGTAGCCAGAGAAGCACCGTTAGGGGCATTAATCGACCAAACCGAACAACAAATTCTCGAACCCCTACGCCAAGAATTACCTCCAGGTTTCCGCGTTGAATTAGCGGGTTCGGCAGACGTTTTAGCCGAAACTCTGTTTCAATTAGGATCTACTTTTTTACTTTCTTTAGTAATCACCTATTTACTCTTAGTTGCTCTGTATCGCTCTTTTATTTATCCCCTCTTAATCATGGCAACAGTACCCATGGGCATGACTGGCGCATTATTATCTTTAGTAATTGCCAATGCTATCCCTGGTGTAGTCGTTCCTCTGGATATGATTACAGGGTTGGGTTTTGTAATTCTTACAGGGGTAGTAGTCAACAACGCCATTCTTCTGGTCGATCGCGCTTTACAACTCCAAGACGAAGGTATGGAATACGATGCTTCATTATATTATGCCGTAGGCGATCGCTTGCGCCCCATCTTTATGTCCGCAGGAACGAGCGTACTGGGTATGTTACCCTTAGCTGTTCTTCCAGGAAAAGGTGCAGAACTGTATCAGGGTTTAGGTATTGCTCTAACAGGCGGTCTAGCTCTCTCTACTTTCTTAACTCCCACCGTAATTCCTGCTTTGATGGGATTGCTACAGGATTTTCAACCTAGAAGAAGTATTAAAGAGCAAGAGCGTCAACAGGAAGAATCTATGGAATTAGTAAAAGATAAAAGTTAGGAAGTAATGGTTAAGGCGATCGCCTGCGTCCCATTTTCATGTCAGCAGAAGCGTACTAGGTATGCCACCTCTGGCGATTCTTCCAGGAAAAGGCGCAGAACTCGATCGGGGTTTAGGGATTGCTAAAAGATGCGGTTTGGCTCTCTCTACTTTCTTAACTCCTACTGTAATTCCCGCAAGAGATGGGATTGTTACAGGATTTTCAACCTAGAAGAAGTTAAGGAAAAACAGGAGCATTAAAAGACGAAAACTAGGGAATTAGTGCAGAACGGAAATTATCCCAAATCCGATCGATCAAAGTCATATCGATTCTTTGAGTCCCCCAGGATTGGGGGATATAGGGGACGATTCCAAAGTTACCTTCACGAACAAGATTTAGTATTCTAAATTAAAAAATTAATCTTCTTCTTTGTCTACCAAAGCAGGATTTTTCTTTTCCGCCCAAGCAGTTAAGATTTGAGCCAAAGATTCTACTTTACATTCATCCGTAGGACATCCGTTTACAGTATTATGGGCTTGTCTCCAGCGATCGAGTTCTACTTGATTTTCGACAATATCTGTTAAAATCCTGGCTTTGTCAGATGAATTGGTAATTGCTTCGGCAGCAGTAATGGCTCGCTCAAGAGATTGACCTGCTTCGGGGAAGTTTTCTAGTTTGCCAATTGTCTGGGCAATAGCTCTTAAAACCCAGGCTTTG
>JASJDX010000194.1 GCA_030064975.1 Pleurocapsa sp. MO_192.B19 | reverse complement strand
TTAGGATCAATAATTAACTTAATTAGAGCTATTATTTAGGATTTTCTATTATTATTAAATGTCTCGAAAGATAATACATTAATTGAATGTTTTGTCAAGTAAAATAAGATGCGTTTACCCTGGCTAAAGCAATGGGTGCTTATGTATTTACTACTTGCAGTGCTAAAAATCATGATTTAGTTAAAAAGCTAGGGGCTGATTTTATCATTGATTACCAAAAAAAAGATTATATCGCAGTAATTGAGCGAGAAACTCAGGGTAAGGGGATCGATATGGTATTAGATACGATTGGCGGAGAGACTATTCAAAAAAGCCTCCAAATAATTCGTTCCTATGGTCGTCTAGTTACTATAGTCGATCATGATACTCCTCAATCGCTACTCACAGCCTGGGCTAAAAATATAACCATACATTTTGTTTTTACTTCCCAAGAACGTAGCAAACTAGATTCCCTGAGAAAATTAATCGAACAAGGACAGTTATTTCCCATAATCGATCGCGTTATGCCTTTAGCTGAAGTAGCGAAAGCCCATCAACTTGCAGAACAAGGAGGTATAAGAGGAAAAATAGCGATCTCAATAATCTTGAACATAATCTCAAATTATTAGCAATTTTGGGTTAGATATTTTGAGAACTTAAGATTATTACTTACTCGCAATGCAACCATGTATCGATCATTGTTGATACACTATACAGTTATACAGTAGATTTCTTACATAAGTCCTAATCGAATGGTTGAGAAGGACAAGGAGGACAAGGGAGAAATTGATTAAAAATTTATTTATGCAAGAGATAGCATGAACTATCGTTCACAACCCAGAAATAAAAATAGAATAGTCGACGAATTGGCGTTGTTTCAGCTTCTATTTTCAAGCTAGGTCTAGTAAAAAACTATCAAAAAGCGATCGCCATATTCTTTTCTCAACCTAAAAGTGTTTAAAAGCAAATCTACTTGATGCTTACGCTGATAATGGCGATCTCGTTTTAAAATACTAGAATTGAGATTTAATTCCCGCAGATAGAGATACTCATACAGTAGAAAATTTTACTAGTGCGATCGCGTTAAAATTTGCAAATTTAATGAGGATGATAACGGTCAAGTAATTGCCGAATCGATCAATAGCGATCGCCTAATTTCATATTCATAAGCTATCATGTGGGAGTAAATGTGTGAAATTTAAGACTTTATTCGTTATGCCAACCATCTTCCAATCTCTTTATATCGAGAAAGTTAAATCGAGAAGATATTCAAGCAGCAGAAGACTACTCAGATCTTAGGGAAACATAAAACATAAAGAAAAACTTAAGATTACTGTCAAGCTATTGTAATAATTGCTAACTTTTATCTAAACTAATTTACATAATGTAAAAAACGCTAGCCACCATTTTTATAAAACGGCTGGTAAATAATAAAACATAGTGCTGTTTCCAGATTTTAGCGGACTGGGAGCAGCACTTTATAACCAAAACTACTTTTAATTCATGTCTGCGATCGCTAATTCTTCGGCTAAACCCATTTGGCTAGTTGAGCATTATGTCGATAGCACCTGTCTATTGGGTTCAATTCTGCAAAAGATGCCTGAAGGTTTAAAATACCTAGATAGCTGGATTTCTGCTGACTTCAATCGCTGTTTTCAACTGATGGAGTGTGACGATCCTAGTTGATTTCAGGAATGGGTTTTACATTGGCAAGATCTGGTTGAATTAGAGATTATCCCAGTTGTCACATCGAAAAATACGCTCAAAATAGTTAATAAATCGCCATAAAATGACTCTTAACCTAATTCTTGGTTATGGCAACGATAAAAAGTACTGTTATAGAAGGATAATACTCCAGCAATTTAGGTTACTACATCGATCAAGGGAAGAGATATTGTCTTAAATACAAATATCTCTTCCCTTATTAGCAGCTATTAATCTATTGATACTAACGATATCTTACTGTCAAAGCCCAACAAAGGGCGGGAGACATAATCATAGTAAAAATAGTAATAATGCTTAGTAGCCAAAAAAGATCGCTATTAGCTAATTCCATCACTAATCACCTCTGAAGTTAAACCGTATTAAGTGCGTTCCTTCGAGAGATTTTCTCTACTTCCGTCTGCCTAAATTTTAATTAGAAAGATGAACGAGGGGTTAATTGTCTATATATCTATTGTCGCTTTGAGCATTTAAGTTCAGCAAGTATGGTTATCACTAAATCTTGGTGATCTCTGTAACAAAATTCTGTTTGGCTATTTTTATCGGAAAAGCGATCGCTTCAACCTCAGAATTAGAGAAATTTGACCCCAAAAATCAGATCTGGCTCATAATAATAATATTTGCAATTCTTCACAATTATCAATTAAATAATCATGACAACTTCTGAAAACCAATATGAAATTCAAAAAACAGAACAAGAGTGGAAAGAAAACCTGACTCCCGAACAATTTAGAGTTTTACGCAAACACGGTACAGAAAGAGCGGGAACAAGTCCTTTAGATAAGGTATATGAAGAGGGCACTTATCTCTGTGCTGGTTGTGGTCAACCTTTATTTAGTTCAGATACTAAATACAATAGTGGTACAGGATGGCCTAGTTTCTATCAACCTTTAGAAAATGCTATAGGTACTAATGTTGATCGCTCTTTATTTATGACTAGAACAGAAGTACATTGCTCTCGTTGTGGTGGACATCTTGGTCATGTGTTTAGTGATGGACCCAAACCTACTGGTCAACGTTACTGTATGAACGGTGTTTCTTTAGAATTTATCCCTGACAAATCAGCTAATTGAAATATTTTCCTAGTTCACTGCTGTTCATTGACTAATTTAAGCTAAATTAGCAAAAAAATTCAGGGTGAATCTTTGAACGCTGTTAATTATCTTAAAATTCTTAATCTTATTCTTGGTTGGCAAATAGCTTTAGCTGGTATTGTCAACCTTCCTGCTATGGCTCAAGAAATATCACCAACCAAGATTGAGCCTATTAGCGAGCAGCTAGATATTCCCGCTGAAGTGATTGAAGATAGTCCTGTATTGCAACGCTGGTTAAAAGAAGTTCCCGATGTCCTAGAAGATATTCGTCACGATCCTAGTTTTCGGAGACGTTTGCGCTTAGGTTATACCAGTTTTCCTACCAATGATGAAGCAGGGGGAATCAATATTGGCATTGAAGATATATTCATCAACCGTACTGGTTTAACGATTAGTGCTGACTATCAATCCTCGTTTAATGGCGATCGCAATGCTGTTGGCGGAGATTTGCATTATTTTTTATTGCCCTTAGGAAACTATATTAATATTGCTCCCTTAGTTGGCTATCGCTATATACAGAGTAATGACTTTAATACTGATGGGGTGCATCTTGGTATCAGGTTAATGTTGGCTTTCTCTCGCAGTGGCGCAGGAGATATTTCTTTATCTCAAAGCTTTATTTCTCCAGGGGGTAATGAAGAAGTGGGTATCACTTCCCTCTCTGTTGGTTATGGTATTGCTTCTAAGATACGGCTATCTGGAGATTTAGAATGGCAAAATTCCTTAGAAAATAAAGATAATCGTGCTGGCATCAATCTAGAATTACTATTTTAAACTTAAGATTGACAATTGAAAACCTAAAAACCTAAAAACAGGGCAAACGCACATACTTATTAACATTTAAGGAAGATTAAAAATCAACCCAAAAAATTGATGTAGGATGCTAAAAACTAGTTATTTTGAGCGTTCTAATTGAGCATGAACTCATCACCACTAACATCTCTTGAAACTCATTTTCGTTCTTTAACTGACCCACGAGCGGAACATCGGGTAGTCTCTACAAAACCAGCAATTCTCATTTTAAAAAAGTAACAAGCGATACAGACAGAAATCAAGTCATGACAGGTATATAAAATGCGATCGCGAAATAGCATTTCGCGATCGCATTTTGTTTCTAAAGAATGTTGGACAGGTCTAATTTCAGCTTTTCAGTCATTGTGGGCTGCAATGAATTTTTCGGTGAGAGGGCTGAAATGCCCTCCTAGCGTCAAAATGAGAATTGCTGCTACAAAACAGTGGAGGTCGAGAATTTGAGGAACTTATATCAGTTAAAGTAGAGAATTACCACTCATCGCGATTGCCTTTGGCACTGGCGGAGCCAATCGCTGTTTACAGGATGACAATTTCTGAGGCGCGATCCAAAACTGATTCATCCGCTATTTCCTCGCTTTTGTCCTTGTCAAGATTGTCCTTACTACTTAGAGCTAGACAATTAGATTACCCTTGATGGAACATACCCCGTGAAAAATAATATCCTCTGACGACAAAGACTATATTGTCATGCAGGAGGACATCGTTTTTCGGAGACCGGATATTCTGATTTATTTGGTCATCATGGCAGTTTTAAAGAATACGTTCAGACAGCTAAGGGACTTGCAAAAAAATAAAGTACCAGTTAATTAACGCCTAGCTTTAACTTATACAGAGGGCATAATTGTCACATCCCAAGATGATAACTCTGGTGATGGATACCAATATTCTTTGCTCAATTCCAATTCTTCTTGAGAGGGAATTATCCCTTTTTCATAAGTTTTTTCTACAAGCTTTACTATGGGTTTTACTCCTTTCCATGTCATATTTTTGCTCCAAGCTATTGCCGTTTCAATTGAATCTAAAATTGCTCCATGACCATATTTTTCTAAGATTGCCCAACATCTTTCAATTGTGTTGTATTTACTGTGATCAGGAGGATAATAGATTAACCTGATTTTTAAATTACTATGGCGTGAAAATTCTACCATTCTCTTAATAAATTGAGTTCGGTTACTGCGAGTCGAACTTCCGCCATCTAATTCAATCATTAATTCCTCTAAGTCTCCATAGGAGCAGCAAATAAGAGTGCCACCACATTTCTAGAAAATCAACAATAAAATCACTGGTCTGTTTACTCTGACCAAAATAAATCCATAATTGATCTTTCAACACATCTAAAATCCCAAAAGGAACTAAGACTGCTTTGGCAGAATAATCATGATCTAAAGCCTTTTTTGATTCAATTGTTCGAGCAGATCCTTCTCTCGAAAAATCTCCTATCTTCACTTTCGCTTTAGAATCAAGAGAAATTCTCAATGATTTGGGATTTTCTGCCGATAATTTTTTGGCTCGTGCTATATTCTCAAAAATTGCATCGGTTTGGACAATTTTTTTCAGAGGTTTTATTTTTTGTGTTTTTTTAAACGATAACCCATTCTATTTAACATTGCACCAATTGTTTGGCGAGATGGTAATTCTTCTTGTTGATAGCCTTTTTCTGTTATTAAAGCTTGTCTGACCGCTCTGGCACTGATTCGAGCATAATAAAATACTGTTTGAAACTTGGGGTCTGCTTGTGATTTTTCATCTACCAGAGAACGAATATCATCCTCTAGTTGAAGGTTATGTTCTTCTGTCTTTTTTCTCCCTTTAGCTTGATTATTATCTTGACAGAAGATTCCTGTTTCTAATTCTTTTAATCCCAACTCCACTGCTTTTCTTGACCATCCCATATATGTTTCAGCCTGTCGAGGACTGCTGTTAAAATAGTCTTGAGTAGCTTTGGCAATAAAAGCTCTTTTCTTAACTCCAGTTAATTTGAGAGAAGCATCTTTTAGGCTGGCTTGGAATTTAGAATCTAGTTGTATTTTTGGACGAGCCACTTTTCCTTAAACTATCTTTACTATTTCATTTCTGGCAATTTAAACGGTATATCTTTTCTTTGCAAGTCCCTAAATATCGAAGTTACAGATATTCGAGAAGTTAGATCCTTCCAATACGTCTACTTCGTCATCTTCAACATTCGCAGACGACCTACCTTTGTTAGCAAAAGAGAAATCGCCGCTAGAGAAGCATTGAAATCAATTTTGCCGCCTGCTTTGGATTTTACGCCTAGAGGACATCGTCATCAGGTTATTTCCCTCAATGATCCTGAGTTATACCAGGCCCGCACCTACCAAGTACTGGCGCGAACTGATATCCGGCGCGGGCGCTATGATTCCCGCAATCGGGGACTGAAGATTAGGGATATCGAGACCGGGGAAATTTCCTGGATTAATAATGAGCGTCCATATGATAGAGACATCGATAAAGCTGATTACATTTGCTATGACGGGAAAAATATAACTTTAATCGAAGATGGCGCAGCGATGGCGTACGCTTTCTAATTTGGAACAAGGAGTCATAGAAATTGTTCGGAAACGAAGAAAACGAGATTAACTAGACTTAAGCTGCTGTAAAGTTTGTTGCGCGCCGGTTAATAAATAGGTAAAATCGCTTCCCACGCAAATAAGCCGATAACCTTGGTTTTGAGCTAATAATGCGGCGCGACTATCCTTAGCAAATATGCCCAGGGGAATGTTTTTTTCCAAACAGGTTTGGCGGACTCGGGCGATCGCTTGTTGTACTTCGGCACAATCGACTTGTCCGATCTTTCCCATACTGGCAGAAAGATCGTAGGGTCCGACAATAATCGCATCGAAACCTTCTACGGCGGCGATCGAATCGATATTGTCTACCGCATTAATATGTTCTATCTGCAAGGCAACGACTAATTTTTGATTAGCAGTTGCGACGTACTCTTGAAAATTAATTCCATAATTATGGGCTCTACTCAAGCCAACGCTCCGAATTCCTTCTGGGGGATATTTGCAAGCCTTAACGGCTTGAAGGGCTTCTTGAGGGGTTTGAATTTGAGGAACGATCACGCCATCGCATCCGGTATCGAGAATTCTTTTGAGCCAAATAACCTCGTTACCTGGTGCCCTTACCAAACAAGCAGCGTTATTACCTACCGCCTGAATAATTTGCTGGACTAGCTCGAGGCTGAGAGTAGAATGTTCCAGATCGAGCCACAGCCAATCAAAACCAAGCTGCGATAGTATTTCTGCCACACCAGAGCAAGGCAAACTAACAATGGTTCCGAGAAGGCTCGTTTGCGATTCGAGCTGAGATTTAAAGTTAGTTTGGTTAGTCAAACTCTTATTGCCAACTTCATTAGTTTTAAATTATAGCCCTTCTCAATTTAGTGAAGTGTATTTTTCTTTTTCCTTCTTCCAACAAATTCTGCACCTCATTGATTTGAGAACAGCTATAAGTCGAATTTAACAATAGCAAGGAGCGAGCCGACAGAAGTATCGTTCGTTACTATTTTTTGATTTGCATCACATTCTTATTTAAGAAAATTTAAGATATTAATAATGGCGGTAGGATTATTTACTTTTTTACTACTAATTTTATCGAGCTATTTTTATTGTTTCTTAGAGTTTTTTAGTATCTAAAGTAACAATAGTAATACTAAATCTTGTATAATTATGTTAGACGGTTTCTAGAAACATCTAAACATGAGTAACTCCAAACAACGTAAAAGTCATTTATTAGGTATCCGAATCGACAGCAATTTTAAGAAACGTATTGAAAAAGCTGCGAATGAAAAACAATTGCCTCCATCATCTTGGGCAAGAATGATTTTGTCCGAGGAAATTATGCGGCAAGAAAATAGGATCGCTTAGATCTTGAATAACGAAAAAATATAGCCCTTTGATGGTGACACATCAAGGAGCTGTTCGAGAAATCACAACAATTTATCAAACTTTGGAGAAACCAAAATGCACAATTTTATCTATCTATATCATGAAAGAAATAAACTTGAATTCAGAAAATTATTCAGATGAAAACAATATTCCTGAATCTATTATACAAGATATTTCAGGCGACAATTCACCCCAGACAAGATCATTATTTACTCCAGAAGAATTACATGAAGCATTAAAACTTGACTTCCATAAATTCGTTAAAGAAGTAAACGAAAACTCCATCGATTTCCTAATAAACCTGGCGAATATTGACAGCGAGGATGGAGATATGTTGCTAAAGCTCGACATTAACGACAAGACGATCCCTGCCAAATATCGTCTAGTTAAATCCTGGATAGATGAGGCAAATGAGCTACAAGAACAGACCAATAAATATTACCCCCTGCCGACAGAAGTTTCTCAAAGCAATGGAGAAAAATATCAAAAGTACCTAAATTACCTCAAGAAAGTCAAAAACCAGCGTCAGAAATCACCTGTAGTGCAAAAAGCATTTGATAACGTTTGTTCTCGCATGATTCGATTTGACGTCAGTAAAAGCCGTTTTACATTTGATGATGACACCGTCGTAGTTTGGACAGACATCAAGAAATTGATGAAGGAAGTACTGGCAGTACGTAAAAAACCTTTCTACGATGGGTTAATCCATAACAACCTTAGAAACATTGATTATGACCATATCATTGATAGGTTAAGCTTAGATAACATCTATTACCCCCAGCAACATTGGGCGCAGAATTTACCTGCATGGGATGGAAACGATCGCTATCGTTTATTGGCGGATACCTTCCATCTCGATCTTGAATCTAGCGAGTTTAAGATTGTCCTTACCTGGTTCAAAGGTACGATGAATCGCTGGCTAATCCCAGGTAGCAAAAATGATAACGTGCTTGTAATTCACGGCGCGCAAGGTAAAGGTAAATCAACGTTCTTTCGCAAACTCACACCATCACATGCAACGGGTTTTGGCACGTCCGATAAAGACGATCTATTGAAATACCACAAGTATATGCTGATAGAATTCGAGGAGCTAGACGGCTTGACTAAAAAAGCAGATGTAACCGCCATTAAGATATTCTTCTCATTGCAGGAAGATGACATTCGGCCTCCATACGGTAGAGAGTCTATTCTATTTCGCCGAGCCTTTTCTTGCTGTGCTACGGTGAATACGGGCAATTTCTTAAAGGATTCGACGGGAAATAGGAGATTTATCACGATTAGCATTGGTAATAACGCACTTGATAGCACCTGGCTTGACGATGAAAACGAGCGGAACCAATTTTGGGCACAAGTTAAAGAAGATGCAGAGCTATTGAGTTACGTTCCACCTGGATTAGAATCTGTACAAGAAAAAATGAGCGCGAGTTTCGTCCATGAGGATTCTGATACGGAATTAATCGTAGATTACATCAGTTCTCTATCCGAAGAAGC
>JASJDX010000193.1 GCA_030064975.1 Pleurocapsa sp. MO_192.B19 | reverse complement strand
CGCTACAGGAGTAGTACTCTAACAAGTTTGAATTGAGGGGTAAATCTTCTGACTCCGAACTCCGAACTCCGAATTTCGAACTTTTTTGAGCATCCATCATTTCAAAATTGGCAGACTAGTAGGTCTTGGAGCAGCTTTTGGCTCTACCAGTAACAGAAAAGAAAAGAAAGAATATTACCAACGCGAATATGATTCCTGTATGCGTAGTAATAGCAATTAGACTCTCATAAATTTTGCAGCCGTTTTGAATACGACAAGAATCATCTTAATACAGGGATAATCATACTGTATGAGGGTTCTCAAATTCGCCTTGAAATCTAAAAACAAAACCAAAAAAAAGTACACTCAACTCCTAACCATACTGATTGTCAACTTTGTCCTTGCTCCGTTTTTGAGGGGTAATATTGGTGAGTTGGTTCTGTCTGGGATCTTTCTCTACACCATCATTGTGATCGTTAAAACTTTTTCCCTCCGACCAATACTATTTCGTTTTTTTAGCAGTATTGCTATTTTGGCGTTTCTGTTGGAAATTATCGGTCGTTTAGAATTATATGAATCTATTGGGGTCTATTTATTTTTAATTCAAGGAGTTTTTGCTCTCTACTTGGGAGTAGCTGTTTACTTAATTCTGCAGGATATTCTGTTTGCCAATCAAGTTACGGTAGATATTATTCGTGGTGGTATCTGCGTCTATTTTTTAATTGGTTTTGTTTGGGCATTATTTTACGGCATTGGTGTCAGCTTCGATCCTCAAGCTTTTTCCCAATCTCTCATCGAAGCAGAATCCTACGGTAAAAGCATTTACTTTAGTTTCACTACCCTAACTACTTTGGGTTATGGCGATATTATCCCAGTAAGTCCTTGGGCAAAAATGCTCACGAATTTAGAAGCGATCGTCGGGCAATTATATCCAGCGATTTTAATTTCGATTTTAGTCAGTGACTATCTTTCTCAAAGGAGTAAGTAACCTCAGTTCGGGATAAAGAAATTAAGGAGTAATTGTAGTTTTTAGTTTTTAGTTCTTAGTTTTTAGTTTTTAGGCAAGCGCTACATATAGAGACTTTTTGATGAAACACCGATTCCAGAACGAAAAACCCAACTTTAGGTAAGATCTTATGTTGTTCGAGACAACTAACAACTAATGACTAATGACTAATGACTAATGACTAATGACTAATGACTAATGACTAGATCGAGAACGAGAGTTTAACCCGAACTCAGGTTAAGTACGTAGGCAAATAAATTATTTGCCTATTTTTAATTGTAGTGTAGTTATAGTTGTGTATTGTACTTGTCTTTCCTCCCACGCTTCTCAACTTCTTTGTTTTCTCTACTGTTCTACTAGGGAATAGAGGGAGTTTCTGGTTCGCTTTCTAACGGAAATTCCTCATAACTTGAGACAATTTCCTGTATTTGAGGGTTACTTAGAAATTTACGAGTATCTTCAATTAAACGTTCTCCCCATAGATTATCTTGAAGAAACTGGATATCAGCATAGCGACTATCAATTGCCAAAGCAGCCTTACCCAATTCGATACCTTTATTAACTTCTCCTTGGCTAAAAAGAGCTACTGCTAAGGCTAGTTGTGGTTCTGCTTGTTCTCCATCAACTTCAATTACAGATTGCCATTTTTCCATTGCCTCTTGGCGATCGCCCTGTTCATATTCTACTAGTCCCACGTTGTTTAATGCGGGCCAGAATGTAGACTCCTGAGCAAAGGCTTGCTCATAAGAATCGATCGCTTTATCTAGTTCAGATAATTTTAGATAAGTGTTACCCAGATCGAATAGTGCTTCAGGAGAATTTTCTTCTATCTCTAACCCTGCTTCGAGCTTTTCTTTGGCTTTCTCATACTCCCCTTTTTGGAAATAAGCATTACCTAAGGTAAATAAAACACCTTCTTGCTCTGGCGCTAGAGATTCTGATTTTTCTAGAACCCCAATACCTTTATCTAGGTTGTCTTGCTGAATATATAAGCTACCCAAGATAAACCAGACTTCATAGTTAGTAGGAGCTAACTGAGTCGCCAATTCTGCCCTAGGTAAAGCTAATTCATACTGCTGAAACCGAATTAGCTGCACAGCATCTTGCAAAAGTTGTAGTCCTTGCAACTCCAGCTTTTCTGAATCCAACTTAGGCACATATGGTAGTACAGCTTGTCCCCTAACTGGCAAAGATATACTAGAAATGCCAGCACAAGCTATTAGAGAAATTAACCAGTTAAGTTTAGGCACAGCACCGTCTCAATTTTAAGTTTGTCTTTAAGTTTATCAATATTCACAAGTTACTTCATTGTCTTACTGAACGGCAAATTTGCCTTGCATTCTCAGCTTGATAGGTTTTCAGGTTGAGTCTGGTCAAAATTAGACCATAACTAACTTCTTATACTAATTGCATTTTAGATTTATTGAAACGGATAAATCATATGAGGGTGCAGATTAAAAATCTGACTAATATCTGACTAATTAAAGACTCAAAAAAAATTCAGATCTATTAAGGTTACCATAAGGTTAGAGATATACGACCAAGAATTAACTGTTTGGTCATATATCTTAATTTAATTCTTTATTGTTCAATCAAATTACTAACTATTACGGAGATTTTAGTAGTCAACAGCTCGATTGCGAGACAGCGCGGACTTGTTGGTTTCCAACAAAGAGCGACTGTCGAGAGTGGAGAAAGGCGCATCGGTTCACCCAAGGCAACGGGTGTAAACGCCGCATCTTGCGCGGGAAACCCGCGCATCCCTCTCGGTCATTAATTATCAATGACCGCTGACGGAGCAGCAACTAAAACCTCTGGATTGGGAAATATATACATGAAAATAGCTATAAATCGTAAATCAAAGCAATATCCTGTTGTTGTTACGGGATTAGTGGCATTATGTTTAACTTTAATCGGTTTTACTACCTATAGTATTGTCGAAAGCTCTAGACCAAAAATAGACTTAAATGCTCTGACTGTACCTGTAAAAGAAGAAGATTTAAGTGTAGAAATCGAAGCTAGCGGTAGAGTAGAACCAATCAAAAGCGTTAACGTTAGCCCTAAAGATCCTGCTCGGTTAATAACATTACTGGTAGAACAAGGCGATCGCGTTACGGCAGGACAAACTTTAGCCATTATGGAAAATGCTGAACTTGCCGCCCAAACGAATCAGGCAAAAGCGGAACTAAAACAAAGCCGTGCTAGTTTTGCCGAAGGAAAAGCTAAGGTCAATGCCGAAATTGCTCAAGCAGAAGCCAGACTCAGACAAGCAGAAGCCAGATTAAATCAAACTCAAAATAGAATTCCCAAAGATATTGAGCAAACTCAAGCGCAAATTAACGCTGCCGAATCTAGGCTTAAATTAGTGCAGGAGCGCGTTAGACGAAACAAATATCTTTTGCAACAGGGTGCTATTTCTCAAGATACCTTTGATGAAATTAGTAATGATTATCAAAACGCTCAGTCTAGTATCAATGAATTACGTCAGCGACTAGAGCAGCTAAAAACTACAGGAGGTTCAGAAGTTGAACAAATTAAAGCGGAGATTAACGAAGCTCGTATCGCCCTGGAACAAAGACAGGCAACTGCACCAGATGAAATTGCAGGATTAGAAGCATCTCTAGAGGCAGCACAAGCGTCCTTTAAACGGTCCGAAATTCAATATGCCGACAGCATTGTCAAAGCTCCTTTTGATGGTATTGTGACCCAAAGATATGCGGTAGAAGGGTCTTTTGTTGCTCCTAGTACTTCTGGCTCTAGTACAGCCTCGGCTTCGGCGACTTCTATTTTGGCATTGGCTCAAGGATTAGAAGTTGTTGCTAAAGTTACAGAATTGGATATTGGTCAGCTACAGCCAGGACAAAAAGTCAAAATTGTTGCCGATGCCTATCCAGATCGGAACTTTAAAGGAGAAGTCAAACGAATTGCGCCTGAAGCAGTAATTGAAGAAGATGTCACTTCTTTTGAAGTGCGTGTCAAGCTATTAACTGGTCAAGATATATTGCGCTCTAAAATGAACGTAGATGTCACTTTTATGGGGCAAGAATTAAGCGACAGCTTAGTTGTTCCTACTGTGGCAATTTTTACCAAAGATGGTGAACAGGGAGTAATGATACCTGGTGAAAAAGACAAACCAACATTTAAACCAGTCAAAGTTGGTCTATATCTAGGGGATAAAACTCAAATTATTGAAGGGGTTGAGGAAAATCAACGGGTATTTATTGACCTTCCAGAGGAAAAGAGGAGATGGAAAAAAGATTAGTATCGGGACTTATACAGTAAGTTGATTCAGCTAATCAGCGACGATCGCTCATTAAGCCCAATATAGGAGCTAAGATAGCACCAAAAATAAAGCCTCCCGCGTGCGCCCAATATGCTACCCCTCCAGCTTCAGGCATTCCTAAAGAGGCAACACTGCTTATTGCCTGTTGAATAAACCAAAAACCCAGAAAGAAGATGGCCGGGATACGTACCGTAGTCCAAATAAATAACAGGGGGAGTAGGGTCACAATTTTAGCTCTAGGGTATTTAATGAGGTATGCTCCCATAACTCCTGCGATCGCGCCACTTGCTCCAACAGTAGGAACACCAGACTGCATGCCAAAGAACCAGTGAGTTAAACCTGCTAAGACACCGCAAACTAGATAAAATAGTAGAAATTTGATGTGACCAAGATCATGTTCTATATTATCGCCAAAAGTCCAAAGAAACAGCATATTACCCCCAATATGCATCAAGCCACCGTGTAAAAACTGGGAAGTGATCAAAGTAGCAAGTTCTGGTACTGGCTGATTTAGAGGTGTTCCACTGAAGCTAGCACTCAGTTCTCTGGGTATGACAGCATAAAGCTGGAAAAAACCATCTAATCCTGAACCCAAAGACATTTGATGCCAGAAAACCACCACATTGATCGCGATCAGGGCGTAAACTACAATCGGGGTGCTATAGGTAGGATTTTCATCATTAATTGGAATCATAATGGTGGTAAATTTTAGCTTAATTAATGCCTAACATTGCCTCTAAAGTCAGATATAGCAGGGCAAAGCCACCAACTAAAAAACCGACTAAAGCGATCGCCGTAACAGGATTTTTCAAGAAGGGTTTTAGTTGCTCAAAGAAAAACCAAAAAATCCCCAGACTTAAACTAATTAGATAGCGGGGATAGCGAGAAACGTTTTGAAAAAAATCTTGCATTATTTTGAAATTTAAGTTTTTTAACTTTTATTCATTATTCAACATTCAACATTCAACATTCAACATTCGGTACATGAATTTACTATTTCAATCTACTCGTCGCCGTCTAGCTTTGTGGTACACCGCAGTAACGGCTGTCTTGTTGTTAATCTTTGCCATAGGAGTATATTTTTATGTTCGCAATACCTTGGTAGATCGGATTGATGACACCCTTAAGCACGTTGTGGAAGTAGTAGATCGCTCATTGGTAATTCAACCTTTGGCAGCAACTACAGAGAGATATGGAGTGAATGTTGATGCTAGTTTTAACCAAAATGTTCATGATTTAGAAGACGATCATATTGATTTAGAATGGTTTAATCCCCAACGGGAGTTGCTTTGGTCAACCTTTGAGCAACCGATTGATTATCCCCTCCACCCCAATCGTAGTGGAGAGACTGTTTATTTAACTGGCGATCGCATTGTTCGTCAAATTGTCCAGAAAGTTGAATTAAATCATCGAGTTTTAGGCTTTTTGCGGGTTAGTCATCCTTGGTTTGAAGTAACTAAACCGATTAATCAGTTGACCAGAGATTTAATTATTGGTATTACCCTGATGGTGCTTTCTGTCGGCGCAATTGGTTGGTTTTTATCGGGTATTGCCATCAAACCTGTCCAGGTTTCTTATTCTAGATTGAAACAATTTACTGCTGATGCTTCCCATGAGTTGCGTAATCCGATCGCTACCATCCAAACTAATGTACAGATGGCTTTAGCCTATCCCGAAGCTGAACCACAGCTACAGAAGAAACAGTTAGAGATTATTGAACGACTAACCCGAAAATTAGGACGCTTAGTTAACGATCTGTTGTTTCTTGCTCGGGCAGATAGTGGTATTGTACAGATAGATTGGCAAATAGTGCCTTTAGATGCTTTGCTCATTGATGTCATTGAAGAACAAAGAATCGCCGCTACTCAAAAAGGCTTATTTCTTTCTTTACATATTGTTGAACCAGAAACTGAGCTAGAAGATTTTAACGCCGAAGATATTTTCACAGTTCAGGGAGATTGGGATCATTTGTCCCGTCTATTTACCAATCTGATTGCTAATGCGATTGAACATACTGATAACTCCGCCGAATCTACCGACGCTTCGGTAGAAGTAGAATTAGAGTTAATTAGACTAACTCCCAAAACTATGAGAGTTAGAGAAGCTCATCGTCAGTTTGAATTGCAAGTAAAAGTAACAGACAATGGTAAAGGTATCCCAAAATCTGCCTTACCTCATATCTTCGATCGCTTTTACCGTGTAGATCCTGCTCGTTCTCCCCAGCGTCAGATTACTACTCCTACAGGTGCCGGTTTAGGACTGGCGATCGCCAAAGCTATTGTCGAAAATCATCAAGGACAAATTACCGTAGAAAGCAATCTAGAACACGGAACAACTTTTACAGTAACTCTTCCCCAAGGAGAAGAAAAATAACTGCCAAACCATAAGATCCTATGTCTTAATATTAGGTTTTACTGATTAGCAGTCGTTTCAATACTACGCCATTCTAACTGGAGATATTGCACTAGCATAGACAGTAACTCCCCTTGATCGATGGGTTTTTGTAAGAAAGCGTCACATCCAGATTCCTTACTTTTGGCTGCCACTACATCAAAACCACTGGCAGAAATAGCAATAATTGGTAGGTCAACAAATTCAGGCATTTGCCGCATATCTTTGACCATACTAAAGCCTGTTTTACCTCCCATAAATAAATCAGTCAAAATGATATCTGGTTGATTTTGGCAAGCAACTTCAATACCTTCATTACCATTTTCAGCCAGCAACACTTCAAATCCCATCGGTTCCAAAATATCTACCAAAAGTAAGCGATTTTCTTCGGTATCGTCTACAACCAAAATTTGCGGTTTTCTACTAAGATTACTAACAATCTCACTAATATCATTGTGTTTAAATTCTCTAAGAGTATCTGTAACTATGAAAGTACTATCAAACCAAAATATTGAACCTTTATTGGATTGATTACCAATTTCTAATTCCCCGCCCATTAGATTGACTATTTCTTGACTAATCATTAAGTTAGGATCGGAAGAGTTCTGATTTTTTTGACTTTGGTTACTGGCTGAACCTTTATTAACAATTTCAAAACGAATAATCTTTTGAGGTAATAGATCAGATGATTGAGGTTCAATAGTTTTAATTACACTAACAGTTAAAGTCACTGTCCCTTCCGTAATCGATTTAACACCAATATTTACTAGATTAATTAATACTTGTTGTAATCGCTCAGCATCAGCTTTGATATTAGAAGGTAATTGCCCGTTGGTTTCATATTTAAAAGTAATATTGCTATAGTCAGTAACTATAGTTTGTGCCGCAACTTTTATTTTTTGTAAAAACCCAGAAAAATGTAAATTATGAGGTTTGAGCTTTAGAGCCTTGTTTTCTATTTGAGATAAATTGACAAAATTGTCAATCAAGGACAATAAATTATTTCCAGTTTCTTCAACAACTTTTAATCCTTTAACTTGGTTGGATTTAGCATCTTGCCAACTCGACTCATTTATCTGAGATATATTATCTTGTAAATTTTGAGCTTGTCCTAAAATTTCATTTAAAGGAGTACGTAACTGTTCACTAATACTACTCAATAAATTTTCTTTACCTTGGTTAGTATCCTCAACTTTAGCTAAAGCTTTTTGGGCTGTTTTGAGTTCGCCACCCATCTCTTCAATTCTTATTTCTAGCTGTTCATTGATCTCTTCAATATTCTGAGTAGTTCCTCTAAAATGTTGAATTACTTGCTCAAAAGATGTAGCTAATAAGCTTATTTCCTCAACTCCTTCAACTTCTATTTTCTGATCTAGTTTTTCTAAAGCGATTGCGCTCCGCGCATCAGCAAAGCTGATCGCTTTACTTGTTTGTTCTAATTGAGCAATTGATTTACTAATTCGACTAGAAATATAAATACTTGAGCCAACTCCTACACCCAAAACCCCCAGATACATCAACATCATTAGTTGAGGGCTAATACCAGAATCTTTAATCTGATTATTTTCTGCTTGCTGAGACAATTCTGTAGAAGAATTATTAGATTGGCTACTGCTTAGAGATAAATAGCTAACACTCCCAATAATTACTAATAATTGAAATACGAATGGCAATATTAAAACCATACGCAACGGCAATTTAAAAATTTGATTTAGAGGAGAGTTACTTTTCATAAGATTCTACACTAATTATTTTTCAATACTAGATAAAATATATTAATTTAAGCTCAAATACCAAACAAACTAAAATTTTAGCTAATTTAAACAAAAAATCAATAGATAGAGATTAGATTATTAGATTATTAGATTATTAGATTGTTAAAAACATTTGTAGCATTATAGTTCCCAAAAAAATAAAAATATATAAATTTGAATATAAGAATACTTGATATTCAAGAGTAATTACTTAATTGCAGAGTAAAATTCAAACAATAAATAGTATAAATACTGAGATCGAGTAAGGATTAAATATTCTCTTGGCGTCTATAATAAAAGTCGATTTATTCGATTAATTAATAGCATGATTAGTCAATGTCTTAACCCAAATTGCCTCCATAAGCTGTAAAAATATTTTATCAAGAGATAATTAATGAATGGATTGAAGCAGGAAATAAAAGGAAAGAGTTTACCGAAAAAGGAGCAAGAATAGTAATTATTCTCGATAATGCTAGCTTTCACAAAAAAGCAGAATATATCGAGAAAATAGAAGCAGAAATGCCCAACATACATTTAGAGTATTTGCCAGAATATAGTCCAGATTACAACTTAATTGAATTAGTTTGGCATTCAGCAAAAGAATATATTGCGGGTAGACTCTTTAAATCAATCGAAGAATTAGAATTTTTGTTACATCAGCTTTTAAATGAGGGGGGATTAATTATCAAATGGGGACGAAAAATCAAAAATAAAGGTAATGCTGTTATCACAATTTAAATGCATAACAGCTTAATATAACTTTGTACGACTATATATTTCCCTGACAAATCAAATTGACGAAGTAAGAAAGCCAAAATACTTTTAAAGCTTTTTGGGATCGCTATAGGCAGGATTAGTAACAAATTTTTCATCTGTTAGACTATTCAAAAACTTAATTAAATCATCGATTTCTGCTTCAGTTACTTCAAACCCTTTGATAAAAACACTTTTATAAGGGTTGGTGCTGCCAACTCCTGCCCATTCTCCTTCAGTAATAGTTCTTCCTCCAGCTTGATAATGAGCGATCGCTTCTCGCAGAGTGGCAATACTACCATCATGCATATAAGGAGCAGTTAGGGCAATATTACGTAAGGTAGGAGCTTTAAAGCGTCCCATATCATCAGGTTCTTGGGTAATTTCGTTAATTCCTGTATTTGGTGGCGGATAACCACCTTCGCCATCGATATTATATAAACCAGTATTGTGAAATGCGATCTCGGTAAACGCCAGATTTTCATGCTTAACAGAATCACTAAAGTTGATTCCACCATGACAGTGAAAACATTCCATCTTTTCGCTATTAAATAATTTTTCTCCCCTTTTGGCTGCGGCAGAAATAGCATCGCGATCGCCTTCATAACGATAACGATCGTAGGGAGAATTGAACGATACTAAGCTTCTTTCAAAGCTAGCTAGAGCTTTCGTTAGATTACTAATATTTACGGGGTTTTCTTCCTGCTCAAAAGCCTCTGCAAACATCTGACGATATTCAGGATCGTTTTGCATCCATGTAATCATCTCTTGTTCTTTGCCTACCATCCCCATCTCAATTGGATGTTCCCCAAAAATAGGAATAAGTGCCTGATTCTCTAGGTTAGTCATTAACGGATTTCCCCAAGTAAGCACAGGATTATAGGCAATATTAGCTAAACTCATCGAGTTACGAGAATGCTTTTCGTTGGTAGATCCCACTGCTACCTTCTTGCCATCAGTAAAAGCTAAAGCCTGTTTATGACAAGAAGCACAGGAATATTCTCCAGTAATCGATAGACGCGGTTCATAAAATAAATGTCTGCCTAATTCTACTTTCTCGGCAGTTATGGGATTATCTTCGGGTACTACTGGTTTGGGTGTCCACTCTGGTAAATTCCAATTAAATTCTGTAGCTACAGCCAAATTATTGTCCATTGCCATAGCTTTACTTAAGCCAATTGACAGGCAAATGGATAACATAAAAACAAAAACTAAGCTGAAGATACGATGAAACTTTATCCAAGCTACGCGATTAAGCGAAGCCCGTCGCCAAAAGTGATCGCTCATAATATTTTTTAGCAATTTTATTCAATCCAAAATAAAGCTTGTCCCTGAGAAGATTGACCATTAAAGGATAAACCTAAGTTTTGGATAATTTCCTGACAGTCACTATCATCTGGGGAAGACATACAACCTGCGGGAGTATTAGCTTGGTTACTAGTTAAATCAGTTTGGGATAGAAGTTCTGCTAAATCAGCAATTACCACATTGTCTTCGGGATCAAAATCTTCGAGAAGAATGTTGGCTCGATTAGAATTAGCACAGTTAAATAAATCACTTTGCGCCGAATCTTGACAACCAGTGCTACCCAAATGAATTAAATAACTATTATTGCTACTATTACTGCTACCGCCTCCATGACTTGTATGAGTACTGCTGGTTTGGTGATGAGTACCCTGTCCATTTTTAAAAATACTTGCCTGGCTGCTACTTTGGCTAATAGTCTGGCTACCGCTGTGATTATTAGTGTTGGTAGTTTGCTGATTGAGCTGAACATTGCTATGATTATTTTGGCTGTGGCTAGTTTGACTATGACTAGTTTCTGAAACATTAGCGATCGCCATATCAGTTTCTAGATCAGCCCGTAGAAACTTATAACCCCCCTGCCAATTCCACCACATAGAAGTCAAGTTTAACGGAGAAGGCGCGATCGCCGCATCTTCATGGTTTAATTTTTGCGGTACTCCCAAAGTAAACTGTAAACTTTCGTAATCTCCTTCAGGAATAGTTCCTACTACCATAGTTCTAGTTTCGGCTGTGCCATTATCGCAAACACCAGAACCATCTTCAAAGTCTAAAAGAGCAACGTTTTGATATTGCCATTTGCCATCTTGTTCTAACTCGATGGGAACAGCATTACCATCCTTGTCTACTAAAGCGACATTGGATACATAAAAGCGAAAGTCAGTAGGAGTAATTGTAGATTCTGAAGTACCTACATTGTCATAGCTTTCACCACAGGCAAACTCTTCTTCTCCTACCCACGCTTCAAAGTTAATTGCTACTTCTTTGGTGTCAGATTGAGCCTGAACCACACCATAAGAGCCAAAGGTGATCGCTGTAGCTAATAATATAGATTTTTTGTTGAATGATAAAAACATTGATTTTAATAATTTAGGGATATTTATGAGTTTTTTGGCAATTATTTTGGTAAATATAACCTTTGATAATATCGGAAAACAACTATCTTTGTCCAAAGACAGACAGTCATACTTAAACTAGAGCAAATGTTTGGTTAATCTATTAATCCGCTTAAGAAGAGTAAATTATATTTATATTAGACCTCTTGCAAAAGTCTTTCGTGGTATAATTAAAGGCTGTGTAATTTTCTCTTAGGGGCGATCGCTATGGACTAAAAACTTTGTTAGAACTGGTACAAAAGTTTTTTA